>NZ_JBHWDU010000069.1:0-43719 GCF_042734825.1 Kitasatospora sp. NPDC059648
CCCAGTATCACCCTCTCCCCTGGGCCTCTTTGTTTTTTGCGGTGGGGTCGGTGGTTTTTTTATAACCATACGCTGTCCCCGCCGCGGTGTGGGGGGGGGGGGGCGGCGCCCCGGGCCCCCCCCCCGGGGGGTGGGAGGTGGTTGCGGTGGGTGAAGCGGGTGACCCGCCGAGCGGGGCGGGGCGGGGGCTGGCGGGGGTCGGCGCCGGCGCTGTCGCGCCGTGGGCATGGTGACGTGTTCTCACCGTGTCCATGCTGGGCTTCAGTTCGTCCGGCCGACCGGTGGTCCCTCACGTGTTGTAACAGTGGCCCGGCGTGGCGGGTGGTCGAGGGCGCCGTTCGGGGTGCTGCAGGTGGGTGTGTGCTGGTCGTGGTCGAGGGTGCCGTGAGCGTCCGTCTGCTGTTGTGTCCATGCCGGTTGCTGACGGTTGGTCGAGTTGCTGCCAGCGGCCCGTCCGTCTCGTGCTGCCGCGTGCTGTGTCTGGTCTTCTTCCCGGTCCTGCCCTGCCGTGCCTTACTCCCCGTCTCATCTGGCTTGCGTCCGTTTAGCTGTGATCGTCTCTCATAGGCCAACACACCCTTGCATCACGATCCGATGGTCCCGTACCGTGATCGCATGACCGCCACTGTGAGCTTCGGGAGCAGCCCGGACTACTTGCTGGGGTCGGTCGGTGGTTCGCGTGAGAACTACTACATGCAGGCGATCGAGCAGGACGGCGAGCCGCCCGGGGTTTGGGTCGGCGCCGGCGCCGAGATGCTGGGACTGTCGGGTGAGGTTGACCCCGAGCTGTTCAAGGAGATGTACACACACTTCACGGACCCTCGGCGGTTCGAGGAGTTGCAGAGCGTGACCGCCGAGCGGTGGGCCGCCTACCGGAAGGCTCACCCGGATCTGCAGCGCGGGACGGACGAGTACCGAGCTGCCAAGGCCGCTATCCGTGCTGAGGTTCGGTCAGAGCTTCGGTTGGGCAGCGCTCCCCGTGACTACTCCAAGTCAACGGAGACGAAGGTCAAGGAGGCACTGGCCGCCCTGCCCGAGGGGGCCACGCCGGAGCAGATGCGGGCCGCGGAGATGGGGGTTCGGCGCAACGCGCAGAGCACCAAGACCTACGTGGACGTGACGTTCTCCGCCCCCAAGTCGTGGTCACTTCTCCACGCGGGTCTGCAGGTTGCCGCGGCCAACGCGCGGGCCGCCGGGAACGCCGAGCAGGCCGCCGCGTACGAGGCCCAGGCGGAGCAGGTTTGGGAGGCGCTGAAGGAGGGCGCGGCCGCCGGTCTGGCCCACATGCAGGAGCACGCCGGGTACTCCCGGGAGGGTCGATTCGCCGGCGCGAAGAAGGGCCAGAAGAACAGCACGACGACCGGCCGGCGGGTCGATGCGCACGAGTGGACCGCCGCGAGTTTCGCCCAGCACTTGTCCCGCGACGAGGACCCGCAGCTGCACATCCACACGGCGGTTTGGAACCGCGTGGCGTACCAGAGCGTGGACCCGGTGACCGGCGAGACGATCACCAAGTGGGGTGCGCTGGACGGCAAGCTGGTGCTGCGGGAGGCCAAGGCCGCCGGCCACATCTTCGAGAAGGTGGCCGAGGAAGCGCTGGTTCGACGCCTCGGTGTTCGATTTGAGATGCGGCCGGACGGAGTGGCCCGGGAAGTCGTCGGCATCTCCCAGGAACTGCGCGACCAGTACTCGTCCCGGCGCCGCACCGTCGAGGCTGGCGTCAAGGAGCTGGCGGAGGCGTACGAGGCCAAGCACGGCGTCCGGCCGAGCGCGCACACGCTGGCGAAGATGAGCCAGTTCGTGGTGCTGAAGGAGCGCAAGCAGAAGAGCCACGACGGGACGACCCGGGAGGAGTTGCTGGCCCGGTGGGAGGCCGCCGCCGTCGCCGAGGTCCGGGAGTCGCTGGCCGGCGTGCCGGAAGCCGTCGCCCAGGCCGCCGCCGAGCGCGGCACCGAGCCCGAGCCGTTCGACCCCGCCCAGGTGGTGCGGGAGGCGATCGAGGCCGTGCAGTCCGAGCGCTCGGCGTGGACCCGGGCCCACCTGCAGGTCCAGATCATCAAGCATCTGCCGGATTGCCTCGGCGGTCTGGACTCCGACCAGGTAACCGCGCTGGTCACCGAGCTGACGGACGTGGCTCTGACCAACCCCAGCGAGGCCGGGCTGGTGTCGCTGGCCGCGCCGGAGCTGATCCCGATGCCGCGCAGTCTGCAGATGGCCGACGGGACGCCGATCTACCAGGTGCCCGGCGCCGAGCAGTACGCCACGAAGGGCCACATCGAGCGCGAGGAGCGGCTGCTGGCCGATGCCACGCTGCCCGGCGGGCCGGCGCTGACGCCCGAGCAGATCGAGCGTGCGCTGGCTGGCCGTACCTTCACCCAGGGCCAGGAGGCCGCGGTTCGCGGCATCCTCGGCGGCGGCCGCCAGGCCGATGTGCTGATCGGCCCCGCCGGCGCGGGCAAGAGCTACGTGTCCGGGGCGATCCACGATGCGTGGACGGCCACCGGCCGCTCCGTGCTCGGTCTCACCACGTCCGAGCGGGCCGCCCGGGTGCTGGCCGGCGAAGGCGTCGAGCAGGTGGGCAACCTGCAGATGTTCGTCAACGCCAACAAGGCGCTTGCCGAGGGCCGCAGCACCCCTGAGCTGGAGAAGTTCCGGTTGCGGCCGGGCCAGCTGGTCATTGTCGATGAAGTCGGCATGTCCGAGACGCACATGTTGGACCAGGTGCGGCAGCTGGCGCGCGAGGCCGGGGCGAAGATCCTTTACGCTGGCGACCACGCCCAGCTGACAGCGGTGGGCGCCGGCGGGATGCTCGCTGAGCTGGCCCAGCACTCCGGCGTCCAGGTCTACCAGCTGGACGAGGTACTGCGGTTCAGCGCGGAGTGGGAGCGCGAGGCCTCCCTGCAGCTGCGCGAGGGCGACGTGGACGTGCTGGCCGCCTACGAGGACCGCGGCCGGCTGTTCGGCGGCGGCCGGGACGCGATGGTGCAGGCCGCGTACCAGGACTGGCTTGCGGACACGCTGGCCGGCCAGGACTCCATCCTGATTGCCGCCTCCCAGGCCCAGGCGGACCAGCTGGCCGCCATGGCGCGCGCCGACCTCGTACGCCTCGGCCGAGTCGAGGCCGAGGGCGTGCAGCTGGCCCTTCGCGGGATCACCATCGGCTGTGGCGACCAGATCCAGCTCCGCGAGGTCAACCGCGAGGTTCGCAGCCACAGCGGGGACCGGTTCGCCGTCAACCGCGACGTGGTCACCGTGGTGGCGCGCGACGTCGAAACGGGCGAGCTGACCGTGGCCTACGACGACGGAGAGCTGATGACGCTGCCCCCGTCCTACGTGCAGCAGCACGTGGATCTGGCCTACGCCGGCACCGTGCACGCCGCCCAGGGCCGCACCGTGGACCGCTGCCGCGTGCTGGTCGAGGGCGGGGACACCCGGGAGTCGATCTACGTTGCCCTGACCCGAGGCAAGCACGGCAACTGGGCTTACGTCGTTGAGGAACAGCAGGTCAGCGAGCTGGACGGCGATCCGGTGTCCACCGAGAAGCTGGCAGTTCTCGCCCAGGCGCTGGAGACCACCAGCAGCGAGCAGGCCGCCCTCGGCGTGATCCGGCAGAACCTCGAAGACTCCGTGTCGCTGGTGCGCTGGTCGTTCATCCTGGACGACCTGCAGGACCAGCACGCACAGGAGCGGTACGGGCGGATCATCCACGACACCCTTGGAGCCGCGGTCTACCGGGACGTGCGCGACGACGCCGCGTTCGGCCCGCTTGTCCGGCTGGCCCGCGCCGTCGAGGCCGCCGGGCACGACCCGGAGGAGCTGCTGCGCAAGGCGCTGGTGGGCGATCTGTCCGACGCCCGGCACACCGCCCGCGTGCTGCACGACCGGTTGGAGAAGCAGCTGGAGGCCGCCGACCGGGCCAAGGTCCGGGCGGACGAGCGGGACGTGCGCGAGCACGTCGAGGCCCAGGAGCAGGCCGTCCCCGCGGTGGTCGGCGCCGCCAGTCTCGCGCCGGTCGTCGCCGAGCGCCCCGAGCTGGTCATGACCTACGACGCCGCCGCCGGCACGTGGGTCCAGCGGGACGACGCCGACCCGGACGCGCAGGCCCTCGGGGCGCCGGTCGTCCGGTGGGACTACGAGGCCGGCCGGTGGGCCCAGCAAACCCCCGAGGCCGAGCACGACGATTGGGTGATTGCCCCTCCGGCCCCCCGTGGGCTGGACGAGGCGGTGCAGGCGCCCGCCTACGGGCAGGAGCCGGCCGCGGCCCAGGTCTGGGACGCCACCCACGGGTGGGTGGAGGTCACCGTGGACACCGCGGTGCACGATGCCGTCGAGGCCGCATGGCTGCAGCAGCTGCAGGAGACGAACCTTGCCGTGGCCGTGCTGCACGCCGGCCAGGAGGAACAGCGCCGTTCGGAGCTGGCCGACCAGCGCCGGGCCGAGGCCGAGGAACGCGCCCGGTGGCAGACCCGCGTCGCGGAACTGCCGGGCGAGAAGGGCGACGTGGCGCGGGCGGCCGCCGAGTTGATGGACGAGCGGCGTCTGCTGCTCGGCCGTGAGCTGGCCGAGGCCGAGGAGCTGCCCCAGTGGGCCCAGTCCCTCGGCCCGGTGCCGGGCGAAGAGCAGGCCGAGCGCCGCCAGCAGTGGATCGAGCGGGCCGGCACCGTGGCCGCGTACAGGGAGGCGCACGACTGGGACTCTGAGGTGGCCGCGATCGGCCCGCGCCCGGCGCGCGGGGCGGTGGACTACCGAGCCGACTGGGACCGGGCGTTCATGGCCCTCGGGGAGCCCGAGGAGCGCATGGAGCTGGTGGGGGCCACGGACGCCCAGCTGCGAGAGCTGGTCGAGGCGTACCAGCGGGAGGAGGCGTGGGCCCCGGTCCACGTCGCCCCGGAGCTGAAGGCCGCCCACGTGCTGGCCCAGGAGCTGGCGCGCGAGCAGGCCCAGCGCGAGATCCAGATGCTGGAGACGAGCGACGAGGCCGAGCTGCAGGAGCTGCAGCGCCGTTCGCAGGAGGCCGCCGAGCGGGCCGCCGACGCCGCCGAGCGCGCCATCAAGCTGGAGGAGATCCACGGTGTCCGCGAGGCGTGGCACGCGCACACCGAGGAGGCCCGGGCCCGCGCCCAGGCAGCCGCCGAGCAGCTGGAACTCCGCCGCGCGGACGTCGAGGTGGACCCCGAGTGGGACATGGCCGAGCCCGCCCCGGAGGAGTTCGAGCACGCGATCCCGGACGCCGAGTGGGACATGAGCGAGCCCGAGCCGGAGGGCGCCGAGATCGAGGACTGGCCGGCGGAGTTCCTGCCGCTGCCCCCCGAGCTGCACGAGCCCGCCCTGCCCGAGCCCGTGGCCGTCGCCGAGCCGCAGCCCGCCCCGGAGGCGGTGCAGGTGCCGCAGCAGTCCGAGGCGATGCGCCGGCACATCGAGGAGATGGTGCTGGCCCAGGCCGAGGCCGAGCAACTGCCGGTCCTGCCCGAGCAGGCGCCCGCCCCCGTGGTCGAGGCGGCGCCGGCGGTCGAGGCGCCCGCCGAGCCGGTGGCCCCGGTGCACGCCGAGCAGTTCCAGGCGGTTCGGGCCGCCGTCGCCGAGCCCGCCGCGGTCGAGACGACGCTGGCCGGGCCCGGGCTGGACAGCGCGCTGGCCCACGCCCGCGCCGCCCGCGGCATCCTGGACGAGCGCCAGACGATCCAGGACCGCGCCGTAGCCGAGGCCCGCGCCGCCATAGAGGCACTGCAGGCCAGCCGCCAGGCCCCGCAGGTCGAGGCTTCCGTGCCGGCGCCCTCGGCGCCGGCGGCCGCCCCGCAGATCCAGATCCAGCAGTAGGACGGGTGGAACATGAGATCAACGGCTGATCAGATCCGGCGTGGTCTGTTTGCGTGCGCGCTCAGCGGGCTACGGTCGAACCATGTCGAGTAACGGCTGGCCGAACCACGGCCGCGGAGAGCACCAGGTGCCGCGGCTGGACTCTGTGTCCAGGGTGTCCGTCCCCGTCCCGCCCCCGGTGGCGCCGTACACCGTGCCGGGCGGGGCGAGCGTGCCGCCCAGGCCGGCCGCGGCGCCGAGGCCGGTGCCCACCGGGGTGCCGGAGGTGGTGGTGCGGACCCGGGCCGAGCTGGAGGCACTGCGCGCGGACGCCGAGCAGGAGCTGGCCGCCACCGAGGAGACGTGGCGGATGATGTGGCTGGACCCCCGGCACCGCGGGCAGGCCCTGAGCGGGATTCTCAACGCCGTTCGGTGGCTGCTCGGCGAGCGGGAGCCGGCGCCGATCAGCTCCGAGGTGGACGACGGCCCGCTGCCGGCCACCAGGTCCATCGGGCGCGAGCGCATCCACGCCGAAGACCGGGTGTTCGGCCGGGCGTGGCCGGAGCTGCCGGAGTGGTACGCGGCCGGCGTGCTCCGAGCGCTGGAGTGGTCGTTCATCCAGGAGCGGGATCGGCCGATCTCCGCCCAGTAGCAGGCAGAACACGCAGGAGGGCCCCGGGAACCGATCGGTTCCCGGGGCCCTCCTGCGTGGTGCGTCAGGGGGCCGCCGCGGCGGCCGCGAGCGCCGCCGTCTTGGCGTCCACGGCATCCTGCAGGGCCAGCACGCGCGCGTTGATCCGTTCCTGCTCGGCCTCCAGGTTGATCGTCCCGTGCGGCCCGGGGGTGGGCTGGTGGGACTTGGCCGACCTGCAGGGGGTCACCAGTTCCTCGATCTCCCGGGCCAGCCCGGGCATCCAGCGCGTCATCCACTCCGCTTGCCGCAGCGGGGAGGAATCGGCCTCGGTGTGCGCCCAGTGCCACATCAGGCACATGCTGCCGGTCAGCTGCACCACGTCCTCGTGCTCCAGCCAGCAGGGCAGAACGCACCGGCGGTAGGTGGCCGGCCAGGACTTCCGCAGGATCGTCTCGCGCCAGTTCACCAGGTGTGTCAGCGCGGCGTACGTCTCGGCCGGCGCCATCCCCTCCCAGTGCCACACCCGGGTTTCCTTGCCGTCCCGGTGCGCCAGGCCCTGCAAGATGTTGGACATCTCCACGACCTTGCCGGGCAGGTCCATGCCCTCGATCGTGGCCAGGCGGGCGGCCGTCGCGTCGGTCTTCTCCCGCACCTCCTTCACGCGGCCGGTTAGCACCCCGAGCATGTTCGTCAGCCGGTCCTCGGCCGCCTTCACCAGCGTCGCCGGACTGGGGGTGAGGCGGTGCGGGCTGGACGTGGAGTCATCGGTCATCCCTGCTGTCTCCCTTCGCTACAGGCCGGTTTACCAGGACAGATTGTCGCCCGAGGCCCGCGGCAGCGAGGCCTCGGCCTCGGCGGGCGCCGACGCCGGGGCCGCCGCGGGCTGCTGCGCGGGCACCACGGGCGGCTCGTTCGGCATGGGGGGCGCGTTGTAGGGGTTGGCCGCCACGGGCTGCTGAACGGCCGTCAGGGGCGCCGCAGAGGGCGGCGGGGCGGCCGCCCACGGGAACGCCTCGGAGGCCGCTGCAGGGGCCGCCACGGGCTGCTGCTTGGTCAGGTCGATGCCCGGCCGGGCCGCCACCTTGGCAGCCTTCTCCGCCGCCTTCTGCTCGGCCTTCTCCTCCTTCAGCGCCAGCTTGACGTCCTTGCGCTTCCAGCCCGGCGTGTAGTTCACCAGCACCGGGGAGCCCGCGCGGTGGAAGTACAAGCCCGTGCCCACCTTCATCTTGCGAATCTCCGAGGGCGACATGATCCGCACCCGCCGCAGGGAGTGGGATTCGGTCGGCTTGCCGTCCCGGTCCTTGGAGACCGTCACCACGGTCTCGTCCTTGTCGCCGATCAGCGAGGACAGGGTTTCCAGGTCAGCGGGCACCGAGGAGCCACCCAGCGCGAACTTGTTCATGTTCTGCCACAGAATGTCCGCGCCGGTCCGCCCCCACCGGTCCTCCAGCTGGGCACGGCCCTGCACCGACATGACGAGGTGAATGTTCCACCCGCCGGCGTCCGCCGACCAGCGGTGCAGCGGAAGCGGGCAGATCACCGCGGCCTCGTCCAAGATGAAGCGCCCGTACGGGTCGAGGCGGCCGCCGGCGCGCTTGGCCATGGCCTTGGCCGTCTCGTAGATCTCTGCGACGAGGCAGGAGTACAGCGGGGCGATGCTGCCGTGCTCCCGGTCTTCGCCCATCAGGTAGAGGGTGCCCTGCCGCTGCAGCAGTTCCTCGGCCGAGAACTCCCGCTCCCCGGGGGCGGGGAGGACGATCTGCGCGGTGCCGGGCAGGGACAGGAACTCCAGGGTGGGCGACAGGCTCATGTACACGCCGGCCGCCGTCTTGTCGGGGGCTTCCATCTCCTGCCGCAGGTCCCGGTACCAGAGTTCGGGTACCCGGTGGGCGTTGGCCTCCATGACCCTCAGCGGTTCCGGGTTGTTCGGGTCGGAGCACCAGGCCGCCACGTCCATCAGCGTGCCGCCCTTCAGCGCGGCCGCCATCATCAGCGCCCGCAGCAGCCGCATGGAGTGGCTGTCCCAGAAGGACTGATTGGCCATGGATTCGCCCTTGGCGTGGGCCGCCAGCATGTAGCCGGCCCGCCGCATGGCCACGTTGGGGTCTTCGCAGCCCTTCACCGGGTTCCAGCGGATCGTGTTGGCCACGCCGTCCACGTCCGCGTTGAACACCCACACCGGCCGGCCGTTGGCCCGCCGCAGCCGGTGGGTGAGCTGGTAGAGGTCCGCGCGGGTGGAGGTGACGACCGCGGCGCCCGCGGCGTCGATCACCGCGCCGATCAACCACGCGGACTTACCGGAGCGGGGCGGCGCGAAGATGAGCACGGAGTCTTCGCAGCTGATCCACAGCTGACGCTTCCACAGCGCGTCCGTGCCCAGCCGCAGCCCGGCGTCGAGACCGCTCGGCTTCCGCCCGGTGGCGTTGTGCAGGGAAGGCCGCAGCTCCGGGATACGGGCCAGCAGCTGACGCTCCCCGAAGAGGCTGGCCAGCTCCATCTTGTTCGCGAACCCCTCCCCCTTGGGGCCGCGCAGCACGCGCGCGCCGGCGCCCGCCGGGGTCTTCTTCAGCTTCAGGTACCCGGCGGCGAGGCCGCCAGCAGCGAGAACGCCCGCCGTCGCCCAGTGCCCGGGCAGCGCGTCCACAAAGCCGCCGAGGCCGCCGAGCACGTTGAAGCTGGGGCCGGCCGGTCCGGCGGGGGGCTGCTCGGCGGCCGCGGCGGGCACCGCGGTGCCGAGGACCAGCGGGCCCATCCCGAGGGCCACCAGGCCAGCGCGCTTGGTGATGCAGCAGGTGGTGGGGTCGCCGGGGGTGCCGGCGTTCTCCGCCGGGCCGGTGGTGTCGGTGGCGTCGGTAGGGTTCTCCTTGCGGGACAACATCTGGGGTGCACTCTCCTCATGACGTCTCGGAGCCCCGGGCGTCGGGACCAAGCGCCGCCCGGGGCGCATGAGTACCAGTGGCCGGACTGGTCACGGTACGCCCCACCCGTGACACCAGGCAGGGACTTTCCACGCGATCCGATCGTATCGCTTGAAGTCTTGAACTTCAAGGATTCAAGGGTGCGTGTGCTCGGCTGTTTGGATGTTCTGCTCGGCAAGAGTCCAAGACTGCTCGGCGTCTGCTCGGCAGCTCAGGGGCCGTGCTCGGCAATGCGAAGGGCCCGGCCCTCGGCCGCTCGGCACGCGCTCGGCGTGTGCTCGGCCGGGGGGCGGGCCCCGTCTGCAGGTGGGTCAGGAACCGGTGCGCTGGACTCCGAGGTACGAGGCCATGGACGCGGCGCCGTGGGGCCCGTACGGGCCGTGCTCGGCCGTCTCGGCGTCCTGCTCGGCCCCGGCGCCGTCGTGCTCGGCAGCGCTCGGCGCCGCCTTGGCGATCATCAGCTGCCGGACCCGGCGGAAGTCGAGGCGCCAGTTCCGGGCGTTACTCTCCGAGATCGAATACCGCTTCGCCAGCGCCTTGTAGTCCAGGGTCGGCTCGTTGCTGGTGACCGCCTGCAGGTACTCCTCCCATGCCGCCTGCTTGGCCTCGGAGCCCCGGAAGAACACCCCGTCAGCGGGGAGCTGACCGGCCAGCAGTTCCTCCGGCAGTTCCTCGCGCACCGCGCCGCGCAGATCGTCCAGGACCAGCTCCGCCTCCCGCACCGCCAGCTCCAGGGCCGTTGCCTGGGCGGCCGCGGCCCCCGCCTTCTGCTCGGCCGCCGCCGTCTTCTGGCTGGCCTCGGCCGCGGCCGCTGCCTGCAGTTCCACCGCCTCCCGCTCGGCCTCGGCCCGCTCCTGCAGCGTCTTCAGCTCCGCCTCCAGCTGCTCGGCCTTGTCGTACGCCGCCGTCGCCTTGGACAGAGCTTCCTCCCGCTGCTCGGTCAGCGACCGCACCGAGCCCTCCAGCTTTGCCAGGTGCTCGGAAGCCGCCTTGATCTGTCCGTCCAGCTCCTCCTTCTGGCCCGCCGCGTCGAGGCCGGCGGACTCCAGCGCCTCCCGCTTGGCCTTCGCCTCGGCCACCAGGTCGGCCGCCTCGGCAACCTGCTGACGCAGCGTGTCCAACTCGCCGGACAACTCGGTCATTTCGGCCTCGGCATCCTGCCGAGCACGGTCCGCATCCTTCCGAGCGTCGGCCGCTTCCTGCCGAGCGCGGTTGGTGGCCACCCCCAGCTCCCGCAGCTCCGCCGCCTTCTGCTCGGCCTTCTTCTCTGCCTCGGCCGCCGCCGCCTTGGCCTTCTTCGCATCCTGCCGAGCAGTCTCGGCTTCCTGCCGAGCGCGCTCGGCGTCCTGCCGAGCAGCCTCGGCCGCGGCCGCGTGCTCCCCGGATTCGATCTTGTGGGCGGCCGGCATGATGGCCACCGACTCGATCAGCTCCCGCACCTCGGTTGCTTCGGAGGTGTCCACCATGGCCAGGTCATCGGTGCGGGTCCAGCCCGCCAGACCCCGCATGACGGCCAGCGCCTGCCGGGAGTCCCTGCCGAAGTCCGCCCGGTCCACTGCCTTCTGCGTGGCCGCGCGCTGTGCCTCCAGCTCCACCAGCGCCTTCTCCGCCGTCCGTCGTTGAGCGCGGGTCTGCTCGCGGTTGTCCTTCGCCCACTTCGCCGTTGCCTCCAGCATCACCCGCAGCTTGAACAGCTCCGTGGCCGCCTTCTTCGCCGCGCTGGCCTTCACCAGGTCCTGGCTGGAGCCGTTGGGGTCCACCCCCAGGTCCGCGTACCAGTCGGCCCACCGCTTCTCCCACAGCGCCCGGACCATCCGGAGCGGGCCGGTGGAGGACTCCACCACGGCGTCCTTGCCGCCCATGCGCTCCCGCAGCTCCAGCTCCACCACCCAGGCCGCCGCCACCGGCATGGCCGCCATGAAGGGGGCCGCCGCCGCGTTCGGAGCGTGGACGATGTTGGCCCAGCTGCTGAAGCACACCAGCCCCCAGGCCGTGTAGTGCATGGTCTTGAGGTTGCGCGTCCACCCCACGTCCGGATCGGCCTTCTTGTACAACATGCCGAAGATCGTCAGCTCCGTGATGTCGAACATCACGATGAACCCGATTCGGATGGGCCAGGGCAGGTGCGCGGTGTCGGCAGCGAACCCCCACAGGCCGTACACCGAGACCGTCACGCCGGCCAGGGCCACCTTGCCCTGCGGGCCCATCTGGTCCAAGAAGGACAGGAGGCCGTTTCGCTGTCCGTCTTCGTTCTTGGAGCCCCGCAGGAAACGCACGAGGAACACGAGGACGAGGAGGACAGCCAGGCCGATGGCCGGCGCCGTCACCCACCCCGGAAGGGTGGACAGGTGGTGCCGCGCGGACTTCAGCAGGTTGTCCATCTGGCTAGATCCCGCTGCTGACCAGCGCATATCGCTGGCCGTACTCTGGTCGTGGCGCACGTTGATTCTCCGATCTCTGCGTCTTGGCCTCGGCGGCGCTTAGGACACCCGCCGAGGTCTCTTACTGTCTGGGAGTCTTGATCTTCCGGAGTTCCGGACTACCCGTCTCCGGGTTCCTCGCTGTCCGGCAGTCCGGCGCTCTGGGCTTCTTCCAGTTCCCGAAGCTTGGACCGTGCGGCTTCCAGGTCCTTCTCCAGGCCGCCGACGTAGGAGACGAGGGAGGCCAGCAGCTCCTCCTCCGTGTCCCCCACGAGGACGTCACGGCGGCCCAGCACGAAGTCCGTGGCCACCCGGATGACCGTGTTGGCGGTGATGCGCTCCACCTTCACCGTGCGGCTGGCCTGCAGCTCACGGGCCAGCACGTCCAACTCGATCTGCTGATCGCCCCTGAGCTGGACATATTTAGGGCTGAGCGTCTTCCTTGCGGCCGCCGCTGCCTGACTGAGCGTCGTAGAGCGCCGGCGCGTCGTGGTGTTCGTCTTGTCCCCCTTTGTCGGTGCGCTGTCGCGGATGACCTGCGAGAGGTCCACCGGCTTCTTAGACTTCTCGCTGGTCATCGCGCCACCGCTTTCTCAGGCCGGGGCACCCGGACGTCTTCGCCCAGAGCCTCCAGCAGTTCGTCCACCAGGTCCCGGGCATCGTTCGCCGGTTCCCGCCAGGTCTTGTCCGTCCCCTCCGTGATGGGGATGCCGAGCTGGCCGGCGGTCTGGTGGGCCACCAGCTTCCGCATGTGGGTGCGACAGGAGTTGATGCCCACCACGTCGAGGCTTTCCTGCGTCCGCATGGCCTTCGCCTTGTGCTGAGAGGCAACCTTGCTCAGGACGACGCGGTACGGCCGGCCGGACGGAAGCACGATCGCTCGCAGCGACGACATGACAGCCCGGGCCTCCAGGTAGTCCAGCGTCAGCGGAACCACGATCAGGTCCCCGGCACAGGTGGCCTTGAGCTTTTCGTCCCGGTGCGGCGCGTTGTCGATGACCACCCACCGGTAGCCCCGCAGCTTCTTCAGCTTGCCGAGGGTCTGCGGGTCCTCCTCCAACGCGAGGTCAAAGGAGGGCGTGACCTGCAGCAGGTTGTACAGCTCCGCGGAGGAGCCGTCTTCCTGCCGCTTGTCCGCGTCGATCAGCAACGTCCGCCCGAGCAGGCCCAGCAGCCACGCGATCAGGAACGCCAGCGTGGATTTCCCGATGCCGCCCTTACCGCCGAACACCGCAATCACGGTCGGCGGCCCATCCCAAGGGGGATGTTCCTTCGCCATCTCCCACTCCCTTCTCTCGTACTCACGGGCCCCCCGAGCTTAGGACTCTGCAGGTCCCGGAGCCGAGATCATCAGGAGTCCGAGCCTCCCAACCTCAGAAACAATCATACCCACAGAGTCTTGAACTTCAAGACTCTGTGGGTCTATGGTTGTGGAACAGCGAGAGGACCGGGGCGCCAACCCCGGTCCTCTCCACCGGGGCCAGCGTGCGACCGCTTCCCCGGCATGGACCGATCCCGCATGGAGGACCAGTCATGTCCCAGTCTCTCAGGACCCCCCAGCGCCACCTCCGGGTGGTCAACCCCCGCCCGCACGAGGCCGGCCGCGGCGTGCTGATCGTGGGCCGCATCCGGCCCGCCGGCACCGTCTGCCCGAACTGCCACGACTTCGGCCGGGCGACCGTCCGCCGGGCCGGCCAGCTGGTCAGCGTCGCCTGCCCGGTCTGCTCGCTGTCCGCCGTGGACGCCCCCGAGGCCCAGGTGATGGCCCGATGAGCGCCCCCAGCCCCGAGGCCCAGCAGCTGCTCAACCAGGCCGCCCAGGACTACGCAAACCACCAGGCGAACGCCACCGAGCGCCAGACCGCGTGCACCGGCCAGCTGGCCGGCGCGATCTCCCACGGTTCGGAGAACGCCGGTTCGTGGGCGCCGAACTCCGCCGCCGGTGTCGGCCAGCGGTACTGACCACCCCTGCCCGGGCCCGAGCAGTCGGGCCCGGGCACTCCCACGGCTGGAGACACCCATGAAGACCCTTACCGCCTTCCGGGAGCTGGCGCTGCCGGACGCCGAGGCGATCGAGCGGTGGGCCGCCACCGCGCTGTTCAGCGCCGCTCAGAGCACCGAGGAGATCGGGCAGACGTCCCGCGAGACGGCCCGGGCCCTCGTGCGCTACCTCGTGTGGACGTACCCCGAGACCTACCGCATGCAGCTGGTGGTCACCTCCTACCAGGGCGACGACGCCGCGGCCGCCGAGAAGCGTATGAAGGCCTGCAGGGAGGCCGTGCGCGGCGCCGCCGAGTGGCCGCTGCTGGCGGACTGGCAGGTGGCCAGGTGAGCCGCCGTCGCCGACCGGCCGCCGGATTCGAGCCCTTCCGGGGCGATCAGCTGGAGTTGGAGCTGGAGCTGCCCGACGCGCCGCCCGCCGTCGAGGCCGACCCGGAGCCGAAGCCCCGCGGCCCGCGCCGGGACCGCGGACCGCGCTGCCTGATTCTGGCCCTGCCCGACGAGGGGCAGCGGTGACCAGCCTCCCGCCGCGCGGCCGCGGTGAGGAGCCGCGGCTGGTGATCGAGCGTCACGGCCACGAGGTGGTGGTGGACCGGCACGGGCTGGCGATCGACGGGCAGCGGATCTGCCGGACGCCGCTCGGCCCGGAGACCGCGGTGAAGCCGAGCGAGGACCCCAAGCGCTCCCGAACCGTCCAGGTCACCCCGGACGGAGGCGTGGTCTACCGCGGCCGGCTGGTCGCGGAGCTGGCGCCCCCTCCCGCCGGCACTGCCAACCCCGGCGAGGTGATCGTGCACGGGCCCAACGGCCCCGTGTGGCCGGGGGCCCGGGTGGGCGACCAGCCGGTGCCCGGGCCAGCCCCGCCGCCCGTGCCGGACCTGCAGGCCAGCGTGGACGAGCTGCAGGCCGCCGCCACCCAGCTGGCCAACCGGCAGCAACAGGAGACCGACGAACGCACCCGGGCCGAGCAGCCCGGAATCCAACCGCCGAGCATCGAGACCGAACTGGAGATCAGCCGATGAACCCCAACGAGCCCACCACCAGCGGCATCCCGGACTGGCTGTTGGCCCAGGCCCGCCGGCCGCTCCCGCTGCCGCCCCCCGAGCCCGAGCTGCCCCAGATCATGAGCGCCGGCCGGTGGCTGATGGTCCACCACAGCGCCCGCATCCTGCCCGGGCTGACCACCACCACCGTGCTGATCCTCGCGCGGATCTGGAACGCCCAGGGCGCCGCCCAGAACGTGGGCGACGCCGCCCTGATGATCGTGCTGGCCGCCGCGAGCGCGGCCGCCGGCACCGTCTCCGCCCTCGGCCAGCACGGGCACAGCGAGATCACCGCCACCGGCTACGGCGCCGCCGCCTCGTTCGCGCTGGTGGCCGTCGCCGCGTACACCCCGGACTGGCCGCTGGCACTGCTGATGTACCTGCTGGCCACCATCGGGGTGTATGCGCTGGCCGCCCCGCACTGGCGCCGGGCGAAGGAGGCCCGGACCGCCCACCAGGCCGAGTACCGGCTGGCCGCACTGCACTCCCAGACCGAGGTGACCACCACCGCCATGCGGGTGACCGGCGCCGTCGAGGTTGCGCACACCCTCGGCCAGTTGGAGCAGGCGTGGATCGCTCGGCGCGCGCTGGACGTGATCGAGCAGCAGGGCGGCGCCGAGGGCGTCAGCTTGCTGGACGCGGTGGAGCCGAAGGCCCTCGGCCGAGGCTGACGGGCCGTCATCATGAGGAAGGGAGGACAGCCGATGAGCCCGTGGGGGACCGCGATCGTTGCCGTGGTGGCCGTCGCCGCACTGTGGCAGCTGCGGGTGTACCGCCGCCGGCCGCAGGATCAGCCCACCGTCGCCGAGTCCGTGCTGGCCTCGGCGCCCCTCACCCCGGCGGCCGCGTACGCCGACGCCCCCGGTATCGGGGACGAGCTGGCCGCGCTGTGGGTCGCGCAGGCCGCCGAGGCGGAGCCTGGTGCCGAGTACGGGGCCGCCGAGCACCGCGAGCAGCTGCTGCGGTGGGCCGCGGTCTGGGACCGGCTGGCGCTGGAGGACGCGCTGGCCGGGACCGGCGCCGCCGCGGCCGCCTACCTGCTGCAGGCCCATGACCACATCTACGACAGTCAGGCCGGACCGTACGGGCCCCACTCGATCGAGTGGGACCAGCCCCGCGGCGGCCGCCTGTACGTCCGTCAGGAGTACGCCGCGTGGCGTGCCGGAGCCGAGAGGACCGCCCAGTGACCGTCCAGGACGACACCGACCAGCAGGAGACCAGGCCCTACCTGCAGGGCACCCGCCACGGCCGCTTCCGCCAGGCCCCCGAGCTGGCCACCGCCATCAACGCCGGCACCGTGGTGTACGAGCTGCCGTACCGGGGCGAGATCACCCAGGTGGTGAACACCGAGGGCGGCCCCTTCCCCCGGATGACCAGGTTCGGGGTGCTCCGGGAGACCTGGTTCGGTGACCAGGCCAGCCAGTGGGTGCGCTTCCCCAGCGAGGGCGCCGCCGTCGCGTGGTGCCGCACCACCGTGGACTATTGGCTACGGGAGCACAGCGGCTGGCAGAACGACCAGCATTTCGCCGTGTGGCGGGGCCAGGGGTGGCAGGTCGAGATCGACCGCGACCGGCAGCGGTACACCGTCGCGGTGGGGCTGGCCCCGGGCACCTTCGTGGAGTGCTTCGACGCCCGCGCCGCGGGGCACGAGGACGACGCCCCGGCGACCGTCCAGGCCCGAGGCTGGTTCAAGATTGTGGAGCTGCTGCCGGTCGATCCGGCCGACTGGCCGGGCAGCATGAGCCACGAGTACGGGCGCGTGCTGGCCGCTGTCAGCGAGCTGGCCGCCGAGCGCCGACGCGCCGCCGAGGCCGACGCCGAGCGGGAACGGGTGGAAGCCGAGCGCGCCGCCGCCGTCGCCGAGCACGAGCGCCAGGAAGCCGAGCAGGCCGCCGAGCAGACGGAGGCCGGCGGTTGGTGGTCCCGGTTGTGGGCGCGGGTGGCCGCGCTGTTCGGCGGCGCCCAGTGAGCGCACTGGACCGCCCGTTCGCGTGGTACGCGGACGCCGGCATGGCGGTCTGCCGCCGCTGCAAGGCCGGGAAGGGCGATCTGGTGGACGTCGAGGCCGCCGCCCGGTGGCACGCCGGCCACTACGCCAGCTGCCGACCGGCCGAGCCGATCGAGGCCCGGGTGCTCAACTTCCCCACTAGGCTGACCGGTTCGGCTC
The DNA here is from genome assembly GCF_042734825.1 of Kitasatospora sp. NPDC059648. NCBI lineage: Bacteria > Bacillati > Actinomycetota > Actinomycetes > Kitasatosporales > Streptomycetaceae > Kitasatospora > Kitasatospora sp. NPDC059648. Next base: position 16,979 of record NZ_JBHWDU010000069.1, read on the forward strand.
AGCCGGACGACGACGACCAGGAGGAGCCCATGCACGAGAACGAGCACCAGGAGTGGGACGGAGCCGGCATGCCGCCGGAGGGCTGGTGGATGTGCCCGCACCACGGCGAGGGAGGCGGGCCGGGCGAGCAGTGCCGCGGGTGCCGGGAGCACTGGGGGCTGGACCCCGAGCCGCCCCACGACCCCCAGGCCTGCAACGACAGGGCGTGCGCGCCGTGCCACGACCCCGAGTTCTGCGACGACCCGCAGTGCGCGATCTGCGGGCCGGAGCCGACCTACGAGGAGTGGGTGGCCGAGAAGATTGGCCCCCGCGAGGTGGGGGGCCGGTACCGCACCTACACGGGGTACGAGTACACCGTGCTGTCGATCGAGCCGGGCCCGCGGGACAGCTGGCCGACGTGGCAGATCACCACCCGTGGCGTGGAGGACGGCGCCGTGCGTGCCCACTGCACCGGGTGGGACGAGCGGGACCAGGTGGTGAGCGGGCCCCGGGACGTCGTGGACTGGCCCGCCGACGCCCAGGCCGCGATCGTGGAGGCCGTGCTGGAGACGCTGGAACCCGGCGGCCGGCACCGGTAAGCCCGCAGACCCGAAGGGGCTCGGACACCACCACGGTGTCCGGGCCCCTTCGCGCGCGCTCGACTCACACCACCATCTTCTCGTCCGTCTCGAACAGCCGGCGCTCCAGGTGGGAGAGCATCAGCTGCACGGCGTGCGATCCGCCGCCCCTGCCCACCTTCCACAACGCGCGCCCGCGCTGGCCGGCGCCCCAGCTGCCGATCAGGTCGCACTCGGCGTCAGTCAGGCCGATGGCCTCCCTGGTCATCTTCAGCGGGCGGGTGTCTTGGGCGAGTTGGATGCGGGTTTCGCAGGACGCGATCAGGTCCCGCGCGATGGCCACCGCCTCGGACCCCGCGGCGCCCACGCCCTCGAAGTCGGACAGGCGGTGGGTGGCCAGCAGCTGGATCGTGCCGGTAGCACGGGACAGCCGCAGGTCAGCGTCGATCTTGCGGACCATGGCGGCGCCGCCCGATCGCATCTGCCGCCACAGTTCGTCCCGGACCACGATCCACGGGCGCCCGGGCCGGTCGATGGCCGCTTGCGCCCACGAAGAGACACAGGTCAGCACCATGGCCACCACCTCATCCCCGTACTGTTCCAGCGCGCTGATGTCCACCGACTGGATCGGCGCGTCCCAGTCCAGGCCCATGGACGTCTTCTGGTCGAAGAGGCCACCGAGATGGCCCTGCACCATGCTGCCGAGCGCCGAGCGGATCGAGGCCATTTGTTCGCGGGCCAGCTGGATATCGCCGCCGCGGACGCGCAGTTCACGCGCCATGTCTTCGGTCGGGTCGCGCAGCACCTCGTACACCAGGGGGAGCGTGGGTGTGTCCATCCGGGTTTCGCCGGCGCCGCCGAGCTGGCCGGTCACCTCCCGGATCGCAACGTCCAGGGACTCCTCCTCTTGCGGGAGGAGGGTTCGCCGCAGCTGCAGCTCCAGCAGTGCCTTCAGCAGGGTAAGGCGCCGGCGGTGAATCTCCGTGAGCCGGGCCTGCAGCTCCGTCCGGTCCTTGATCAGGTGCAGGTCGGAGCCCAGCGGCCCGGCGTCCAGAGGGTTCAGCCGCCCGGAGAGCCCGGGGCCGAGCCGCACCGGCTCCACCCCGAGGTGCCGGCACAGCCCGGCGTACTCGCCCTTGACGTCGCCCGCGATCAAGGTCCTTTGCCCGGTGACCATCAGCCGGAAGCACAGCGCCTTGACGTGCGCGGACTTCCCGCTGCCGGGGATACCGGTCAAGATCACGTTGGGATTGGTGCACAGCCCTTCCCTCACCCACAGCGCAGGGTGTGCGCTGAAGGCCTGCATGGTCAGCGTGTTCCAGCCCATGTACACGCCGAGCGGGGGCAGGGAGCCGGCGTGGAGGAACGGATAGACGCCAGCCGCCCGCCCGGTGTCGGCCCTGAACACCTCCCCCTTGGCAAGGGAGGCCGAGCGCCCCGCGAGGGGCTGGTTCCAGCCCTTGCGCGGGGCAACCCGCATCGCGGTCTCCGGGTCTTCCAGGAGCCGGGCCCGCCGCAGTTCCCGCGCGGACAGGGCCCGTTGCTCCGGCAGCAGGGACTCCCGGGTGCCGACCAGTTCGGCGAGCGGCACCGATTCCAGGTCACTGTCCGGGCGCCGGCGGCGGAGGAGGTTCACAGGCCCACCCGCTTGTTCGGCAGGCCGACGCCGAGCGGCAGGCATGCGGAGGCGAAAGCGTCGTCTTGCGCACCCCAGGCCCGGCGCAGGACGAGCCCCGCCTGGCTGGCGTCCGCCTTCAGCTCCGCCACCGCCGTCTCCAGCTGATCCAGGTGGGTCACGGTGACGGCCACGACGCCCTGAAAGCGGACAACGCCGTGGCCCGAGGCCCGCGCGACGTCTTGGGCGTGTGCCGTAGCCGACTCCCGCCGTTCGTCCTCGGACTCCGCCCGCCCGGTGCGGGCCCGCAGCTTGCGGGCCGTCTCGCGCTTGGTCTTCTCCCGGGACAGTTCCTGGCGTGCGCGGGCCGGGCCGATCGGCTCGAACAGCAGGGAGAGGGAACGCCGGGCGTTCTGCCTCGGCCGAAGAAGGGGCTGCAGGAAGGTGGGGAAGACGTCCGACTGGGGCAGGCCGCGGATCTGAAACGCCACGGTCCAGGCCCCGTCATGGCGGTATGTCGTCCAGCTGGTTTCTGTCGCCGCCGGTCCGGCCACCGCAGGGTCCACCCCGGCGTCCACGCCCGTCCAGCCGGGCGCCTCGGCCGCCGCATCGCGGGCCGCGAGTGCCTGCTGTTCCTCGGGGTCGTAGGCGACGCGGACGACGGCCGCCAGCCGGCGCGGGGACAGCAGCTCCAACACCTGCAGGCCCGCCGTGCTCAGCGCGCCCTGCATGGCGCTCCACTCCCGCACGAGGACGGCCGCGGCGCCGACCTGCCCGCCGCCGGCGCCCCGGATAGCGAGCCGGGCCCGTCCGGCGGAGAGCGTGACGGAGAGGTACGTCTCGCGGATCGTGGCCGCCGGCCCCGCGCTCTCCATCAGCTCCGTCAGCGCCTCCACCGCGGCCGGTGGCGCGGTCGGGGACGTGTGCCGCTCGGTCCACGAGCGCAAGGCCTCCCCGTCGTCCGGGAGGCTGCGCTGGTGGACCTGAATCCGCGTGATCGGGCCGTCTTCCTTGCAGTGGTACTTGAGGAAGGCGCCCCAGGCCTGAACGCGCTGGTTCTGCTTGTCGGTGTCCACGAGCGCCAGCCCGGGGTAGGTCACCCGGCACACCAGGGTGTAGGTGTCCTCCACCGGGTTGTGGGCGATGCCCACCTGCCCGCCCAGGCCGTCCGGGGCGGAGAGAATCCGTACCCGGGCGAGCCGGCCGGGCAGGTCCATCGGCTGCTCTCCCCGCTTGGTGGCAGGGGCGAACAGCCCGGAGAGGAAGAGGTTACGACCGGTGGCCACGGCGATTTGATGCCTAACTGCTAGAACGATCCACTCCTGTGCGGACAGGCCCATCACCCGCCCGAAGGCCAGGAGGAGGAGGACCAGGGCGACGGGCACGCAGACGAGCGCGGCCCCCCAGCTGTGCTGATAGATGGGGATGAGCGCGAAGACGCAGGCCGCCACCATCAGGGCGAAGCCCGAGCCGGACAGGTCTCCCATCCAGCCGGAGCGTTCGGACTGCCAGCCGCTGTACGTTGCCGGTTCCGACATGTCTACTTGTCCCCCTCTCCCTTACGAGGCTTCACCGGGCCGAGCGTGATCGGCCCGTTCTGCGTGGGCGCCACCGGTGCGGCCGGCGGAGGTGGTGCTGCTGCAGCCGGCGGGGGCTGCTCGACCGTGGCGGCCGGGCTGGCGGCCGGAGGAGCCGGTGGCGTCGAGGCCTCAGCCGTTCCACCCGCTGCCGGACCGGAGTTGGGTCCGGTGCCGGAGTCCTGCCCCGAGCCGGTCGAGGCCGGGCCGCTGCCGGAGGCGGAGTCCCGGGCCCGGCGGGGCGGGACGACCGTGCCGCCGCCGTGCGCGGGGGCGCCGAGTCCGGCGTGCGCGGCCGCGTTGCCCATGGCGCCTTCCACCATTCCGGCGCCGGCGGCCGCCGCCTGCAGGCCGAGGCCGACACCGGCAGCGACGCCGCCGCCGAAGGACCCGCTGCCCTTGAGGGTCTTGGACCAGAAGCCGCGGCCGCCGCCGCTGTCCGCGGCCCCCTCGTTCTCCGACTCCAGGGCCCGGGTGTAGCCGCTGCCGCCGCCGACCGCGCCGGCACCGGCCGCGGCGCCGGCCGCCCCGCCGAACATCGCGCCGAGCCCGGAGCCGACCGACGAGAGAAGCGCCGAGCCGACCCCGTTGCCGTTGCTGCCGCTGAAGACGAAGAACCGGCCGACGACCGGCCACGCGAACGCGGACACCAGGAAGATGATCAGTCCGACGATCACGTTACGGATGCCGTCCGCCCGCGCCATGGCCGAGAAGCCGATGGCAAAGCAGGTCACGATCACCGGTTTCATCACCACCAGGGTGATCAGCGCGTTGCGCGCCTTGGGCCACCACTCCTTCGTGCCGTCGGAGAGCTGACCGGCCAGCACCACCGGCATGGTGGACACCAGGATCATGATCCCCGCCTGCCGTACCAGCATCTCCACCCACAGCGCACCGATGGCCAGAATGCACAGGATGCCGAGCACGATCACCACGCCGACCGCTTGGCTCAGGACGCCGCCCCCGGTGACGAGTGCGGCGCCGCCGGACGCACCGCCGCCGCCCGCCACCAGGCCGGCGAACATGCCGCCGAGCTGCTGCTGCATGGCCTTGGTCGCGTCGTCCGAACCGGAGCCGCCGCCCTCAAAGCTGGTGTTGATGATCCAGGTGGACAGGGCGTCCGACCAGTTCAGCGCCACCTGAGTGGCGAAGGCGTAGCACCCGAGGATGAACGCCCACTTCACCAGTCCGGTGATCACGGTTGCCGCGGGGGCGCCGCTCTGGCTCACCGCCAGCTTGCCGAACTGAATCAGCATCAGGAAGGCCGCGAGCAGGACGGACACTACGGTCATCATCCCGACCACTTGACCGATGCCGGTCTGTGCCAGGTTGATGGTGGAGACGCTATTGAATGCCTCGGCGAACTGTTTCAGGAGCCAGACAACGGACTGCCCGATCTGTCCCGCCGCTTCCTTCAGTGCGTCAGATGCCAGTTTCGAGATTTTGCCCGCGATCCAGTCTCCGATTCCTCCGGAGGGAATCATCAAGCCCGCATTCTTTTGCTGGCAGTCGTGGAAATTCATCCCCCCTTCGATGCATTTCCGGATCGCATCGTCCATCTTCTGGTAGCCCTCGGCACCGTGGTCGGTGGTGGCCTCCCAGTCCTTCAGCTTGGCGAGTTCCCGCTGCTTGCGCGCCTCGGTGATGGCCGGATCGTCGCAGCCTACGTTGTGTTCTTCGCACGAGTCGTAGGTGTCAGGCTTCTTGTAGAAAGAGCAGTTGTTGGCTTCCGGCATCATGCACCAGTGGTTGCTCGTGTCCACGCCGATGTTTTCCGGCCCACGATCGTTCCACTGCTTCAGCCACTCTTTGTCCGGATCGTCCGGCGGGCCATTGGGGGCATGTGCCTTTTGTTCGCTGGTCGGGGTGTCCGCGATAGCGGCCGGGGCCGCCGCAACTCCTACCGTCATCAGCGCTGCAAGCACGAGCGTCAGCAGGCGGAGGAGTTTCCGGTTAGTCACGGATCACCACCTGCCAGCCGTCTTTGCGGGACGTCACGGAGTCCGGGTTGTAGGGCGCCGGCGTGAACTTCTTCGCCACCCACTTGGGGTCCGTGGTGACCTTCCAGTCCCCGTCCTCCCAGATCAGGATGACGTCCGCCAGCTGGTTCTTCAGCGGGCTGTCGTCCGGGCCCCCCTTGGGCAGCGTGGCAGTTCGGCTGTAGTGCATCCAGACGTTGACCACGGAGCCGTCATCGTTCAGCGCCCACGCCTGTGCCGCATCCACGTTGGTGGAGATGGTCAGGCCAGCCGGGGTCCCCCCGGAGGGCGGGAGCCCTACCTGCTCGCGCAACTTGCGTACCTCGCTCACCCCCTGGTCGATGCTCGCTTCGCTTCCCTTCGCCGTGGTGGCAGTGAGCTGCCGCCGGGCCATGTCGTCATCCAGCACCGACAACTCGTCCAGGTGGTAGACCGCCGCCGCCATCGGCCCGTAGCCGAAGCGCGGGAAGCCCACGCTGGCGCCGTCCCGCTGCCCGCTCGGCTTGGGCAGGTGGACCGGCTTGGCCTTGCTCGGAGGGAGTAGGGACTGGCTGGCGCTCGGCGACGTTGCCGGGCCGGGCGAGGCCGAGCTGGTGACCGGCGGGAGCGCGTGCTGGCCGCCCCCGTGGTCGTCGGCGAAGTGGGTGACTGCGACGTATCCCCCGCCGACGAGGACACCAGCGACCAGGACCCCCAGTCCGGCGAGCCGCAGCTGGGCCCGCCGTGCTTTGCGCAGGTGTCCGTCCATGTCAGCCCTGCGTCATCTTGTAGGCGGCGAAGATCAGACCGGCCGTCACGCCGATGCCGACGCCGGCGAACAGTGAGGCCACCACCGCCTGCTTGCCGCGGGCCGCGAGGGCAGCGCGCTCGGTCGAGGAACCGATGCCGACGAGCGCCCAGCCGACGAGGCCGCCGAGGACGGCCAGGGCCAGGCCCGCGCCGGCGGTCCAGCCGAGAATCGTCTGCGTCGGCGACTTCACGCTGTCCGGCAGCGTCGGCTTGAAGTCCGGCACCGGGTTCTCCACCGGGCCGGGCGTGGGGTTGTCCGCCAGGATGTGGACGTGCGGGTCACCCATGATGGCGGTGAGGACGTGCAGGGTCTGGCTCATACTGGCGCCACCTCGTTCAAGTTGTGCTGATCTGACGGGACAGGGGAGTACGGCGCCGGGACCGGCGCCGGGGGAAGGGGATCACCCCAGGACGTGCGGGCGGAGTCGAGGACCGCGCGGCCCAGTTCGGCGGCCGCCTGCAGAGTCCGGGCGCCGAGCCGGGAGGCCTCCCGCAGGCCACCGGCCCGCAGTTGGGAGTCGAAGGGGACGCGGACCACCGCCGCCACCCTCGGCTCCAGCATGGTCTCGCCGGCGCGCACGGCCGGCGGAGGCCGACCGTCCCCGGTGCAGATGACCGCCACGACCATCCGGGCCAGGGGCAGGCCCTCGGCACTGGCCGCCATGACCGCGGTCTGCAGGGCGTGCATGCCCGATCCGGTCGCGGCCGCCACGAGGACGGGCACGGAGAAGGGCAGGCTGCACCACGCCGCCGTGGTCCCCGAGCGGCCCGCATGCCGGGCCGAGAGGACGTCGTGCGCCACCGGATAGGCCGTGTCAGCGACCACCGTCTGCCAGCCGCCGATCGCAGCAAGCTGGTACCAAGCCGCCGGAGCGTCCGGCAGGTCCAACACGGGTGCCTGCCAACTCTGGTGGTCGGTCAGCACCGCCCACTGTCCGCCCGCTGCCGGGAAGGCCGCGGCCGCCTGCTGCACCTGCTGCCGTGTGAGCGGTAGGTGCGGAGGCAGGGAGGCCAGGCCCGGAGCAGACTCCGGCGACCAGGCCGGCCAGGGCGAGGCGAGACGCGGCGCCAGGTCGAGGACGACCCCCGACCCCGAAGGGGCAAGGGCCGCCGCGATCAGGCCCGCCGTCGTGGAGCGGCCGCTGCCGCCGACCGCGGACAGGACGGGTACGACGATCCGGCCGTGCGCTGGCAGCTGCACCGCCGGCTCAGTTCTTCTAGCCAACGTTCCCCCGAAGTGCAAGGCAATTTGGCGATTCCCGACCAGGAAATCGCGTCGCCTGCTGTCACGGCTGGCAGTCTAATCTCGTCCTCGAACAGAAGTCCCGAGAGTAAAACTTGCTGATGAACCGTCAACTAACCGGCGGTACGCAGCCGTACAGGTGGTTTGACCGGGTTAACGAGAGTTTGGGCAGATTGGTACGCCGCTGGACGGATACGCCGCGTGAGCTGCAGCCTTCCACGGCCCGGGCGTGTCGCGGGGCGGGGGAAGAATGGGCCGCCATCCCCCCCGGAGTCTCGTTGTCCGGGTGATGCGGCAGGCGCCCGCCAAGGCTGGTCTATGACTTAGGGGGACCTAATTGCAAATCAAGCGGGGGTTGTTGGTAGCAGGTTCGGCCATTGCAGCGAGCCCTCTTGTGCTGGGGATCGGGTTGGTGCTGTTGGTCGCCACGTTCGACGACGAGGACAAGGCCGGCGGGGGCGGCGCCGTGCTGGTCAGCTCCGGCACGCTTCGGATCGGCCCGGGCGCCGTCCCCGAGCGGTACGCCAAGATGATCCAGGACGCCGCCGCCAGCTGTGACCAGGGCTTGTCCGCCGGAGTGCTGGCCGCCCAGCTGAGCCAGGAGTCCGGGTTTGACCCGCGCGCCGATTCCGGACTGGCCCAGGGAATCGCCCAGTTCACCCCGGACACGTGGCGCTCCCAGGGCGTGGACGGAGACCACGACGGGATCAAAGACGTCTGGAATCCGGCGGACGCGATCCCCGCTCAGGGCGCGATGATGTGCGACCTGCTGAGGACGGCGAAGAAGCACCCCGACTACGCCGGATCACCCACCGAGCTGGCACTGGCCGGGTATAACGCCGGGTGGGGCCGGGTGGACGAGTTCCGCGGCGTGCCCCCGGTCAGCTTCGCCAAGGGCGAGACGTACAACTACGTGAAGAACATCATGGCCAGCGTCTCGAAGTTCACGGCGCCGGCCGAGGCCGGGCCCACCGAGCTGCCCCCGGACTACCAGCTTCCCGCCGACACCCCGCAGGAGGTCAAGACGGCCGTGGCGTGGGCACTAGCCCAGCGGGGCGGCTGGTACCAGTGGGGTGGCGACTGCACAGACCCGCTCGGCAGTAACCCCCAAGGGCATTGCGACTGCAGCTCACTCATGCAGCAGGCGTACGCCAAGGCCGGCATCACGCTGCCCCGGACGACGTTCGAGCAGGTCAAGGTCGGCACCAGGGTGGACATGGACAGTCCCAAGCCCGGTGACCTCGTGTTCAACCCGGGGTCTGACGGGTCCGACGACAGCCCCGGGCACGTGGGCATGTACGTGGGCCAGGGGATGATCGTGGAGGCCCCGCACACCGGGGCGCAGACCAGGGTCGTCCCGTACTCCAGCTGGAGGCAGGCGACGAAGGCCACCACGCGGATCACGGCCGTGGTGCGGGTGGTGAACTGGTGAGGACGGGAGAAGACGACGTGCACGAGCAGCAGCTGGCCGGCCCGTGGGGAACGGTGACACCGGAGTTCTGGGCACGGCCCGTGCCCCCGGCGCCCGAGCAGCCGGCCGCCGTCGAGGCCTCGGCGGAGCCGGCCGCGATGCCGGAGGCGTTCCGCGAGCGGATCACCCAGCTGATGGCCACGCTGTCCACCCCGCAGACCGGGGTGGCGCTGCTGATGGCGCAGGCCGAGGCCCAGCGGCTGGACGAGGAGATCACCGCGGCGTACGGGCCCGGGCACCAGCACACCATCAACGCGCGGGAGTTGCGCGGGTGGATCGCTCACCTGCAGGGCGACCATGCCACGGCCGCCCGGTGGCACCTGCACACCACCGGGCTACAGGCCCAGGCAACTGCGGTGGACCACCCGCAGACCAAGGCCACCGCCCAGCGGACGTACGCCATGTGGAAGGCGATCCGGGAGCCGGCCGAGCGCGCCGCGGTGGGGGTGGAAATCCTGCCGATGCTGCAGGCCGTCACCGGCCGAGCCTCCCGGCCGGTCAAGGACGTGCAGGCCGTGGTGGGCCAGCGCCCGCGGTGACCTGCAAGGCCCTGCCCCTGTCTGACGCCGGTTAGAGCCCGCAGCCGCGCCGACCGCCCGTGCCGAACACCGCGGCACCGTAGACAAGCAACTACCCGGCGGGGCAGGCATGGGGGTGACCCGCCGTGACGAGGAAGGAGAGGCGTGGTGGATCGATCAGCCGGGGCCGCCACCCGGCGCGGGGCGCCGGTCGGCTCTGCCCTCTCCGCTTTCGTGCTGCCGAAGGCCTCGGCCGGCCGGGGGTGACCCTGCTGTGGTTGACGACGAGAACCCCATTTGTCTAGCACGCTTGACATTTCTGGAGTGAGGATGCCATCCTTAATGTCAAGCGCGCTAGACAAGCGCACCGGGAAGGACGTCATGAACCTCAAGCCGGGCACCATCACCGCGGCCTCGTTCCGCACTGGCAGCTGGAGCATCCGGGGAGCAGCCGTCATCTGGGCTATCGAGCCCACCGAGCACCGCCGCCAGAGGAAGGTGCTTCTCTCCCTGCTCGACAGCACCGACAGCAAGGCCCTCGAAACGCACTGGGAGTACGTCCGAGGCACCCTCTATGACAGCGGCGAGCTGCTGAAGACCGCGGGTGCCCCGGACACCGGAGCTATCTGGTTGGGTGACGTCATCGGCACGTACACGCCCAATGACCCCCAGTACAACAGCGTTGAGATCATGCGCGATGAGGGCACCAAGTACTTGAACACCAACTTTGGGCCGGAGGAAGGCGAGCCCTGCACCGAGGAGACTGCCGGCCCCGCGCTTCGGTTGGCCCAGTTCCGGATTGCCAACGCCCGCCAGGGCGTGGTGAGTGAGGAGCGAGCGCGTGACTACCTCGTTCGCCGGATGATCGAGGCCAAGGTTCCGGTCGAGCGGCTGGCCGTACTCACCGAGATGAGCCGCCAGCGGATCTACCAAATTCGTGACGGAGTGCGGTAGTCAACCCGCAAGCAGCAGGGCCCGGTCCGAAGACGACGGACCGGGCCCTGCTGCTGTCTCCTACAGTTCGCGGGAGCGCTTGAAGTGCGCGGCCGCCAGTTCCTCCGAGGTCAGCTTGTTCACGCACCGGGTGCAAGGGTGCTCGAACAGGTCCGTACTCCGGTCGTACAGCACGCCGCAGGGCAGGACCACCCGCGGCCCGATGCTCCAGGCGCCGCCGCACACCGAACAGCGGTACAGGTCCAGCAGGGTGCCGTCCACCACCCGCTGCCGTACGGCGTCCACCAGGGCGCGGCCGCGGGCCATGCTTTCGGCCCGGTACTCCACCCACTCCGGGGGCCGGGGGTCGCCGAACCGCCAGCCGGCCGGGCGCTCCTCCGTGGCCGGTTGGGGCAGGCAGGCCGGGCAGTGCGGCTGCAGGTAGGTCACGCCATCCGCCAGCACGGCGTCCGCCCCGTCCGTGCCCGCCACGTCGGTGCCGGTGGCCCCGCACTGGTGGCAGCGCCAGGACCGCGGCGCATCCCAAGGCACCGGCTCCCCGGCGGAGAAGGTCAGCGTGGTCACCCGGATCTCCCCTCCCCCGCTCACCGGGCCGCGCTCCGCGTCGAGGCCCGGCACAGGTCATGCTGTGCCACCCCGATCTCCGGGTGGCCGTGGACCTCCCACAGCACGACGTACGGGTTCGGGCTCGGGTAGTTCCGGACCTTGACTACGCGGCCGCGTGTGCCGGCGGGCACGTCGTAGTGAATCCGGGCGTCCTCCCCCTCGTCCTCCAGGCCCTCGTGCACCCAGTAGCCGCTCTGGCGGATCTTCAGCTCCACCTCGTCCCCGACCTCGTACAGCAGGCTGTCCAGGTGCCGCTCACGCCGCAAGCGCAGGGCCGTCGTCAGTTCCTCGTCCGCCGTCGCGGGCCGGACGTCGAGGACCGCCCGGAAGCCGCCCGCGCGGTGGGTGAGCACGGTCGGCTCGCTCGCCTGCAGCTGCACCGCATCCTCCAGCACCGGCAGCAGCAGCTCCAGCACCCTCTCACCCAGCGCCTTGTCATCCGTCATCAGCCGCAGCTGCACCATCTTCAGCGCACCCCCTCGGTGGCCGCTGCCTCGGTCCGCTTCCGGTCCGCGATCATCCATCCCACCGTGATCTCCTTCATGTTGATCGGTTCCACTCACTGCGCGTTCAGGAGCAGGGCCCGGTCCTCGGCCGCCACACGGTCCGCAATCTCCCGGAGTCGGTCCAGCACCGTCCGGCAGTCGCCCGCCGCCCGGTGCCCGCCCCCGAGGCGGGGCCACTTGTAGGTGCCATCCGTCCGCCGTTCGCCGACGTGGACCGCGTACGGGCCCATCACGTCGTCCCACAGGACCATCTGCAGCCAGCTGTCCGCCGAGGCCCCCGGATCGGCGTGGCCGGCCGCCCGGTAGTGCTGCAGCAGCTCGAACCGCAACCGGGCCGTGTCGAAGTCCGCGTTGTAGACGAGGACGCGACGCGGCACGAGGTGGGACGGGCCGACGTTGCCGCCCCGGCGGTACATCAGGGCGCCGGTCAGCTTCACCAGGACGTCCCCGAAGGCCGGAGCGTCGCGCACCATCTCGTCCGTGATCCCGTGGACGGCCGTGGCCGCCGGCGGGATCGGGATGCCCGGGTTGACCAGCGTCTCCAGTAGGACCTCCCCGCCCACGGTCAGTACCGCCACCTCCACCACCCGCGCCGACTCTCCCTGCCGGTCGTCTCCGTGTCCAGGACCACGGCGGTTTCCTCGTCCAGCGCGGCCGCGGCCCAGTCCCGGACGTTCGCCAACTCCTGTGCCCGCTCGGCGTCCAAGTCCAGCACTTTCAATCCCCTTTCTGCAGGTAATCCGCAACGCATCCAGAAATAGCGTAGAAGCCGCCGAAAAGCAAGCAATAGGCAGTAAATCGAACGCGGGCCCGAAATAGATTTCATGGCCGAATACCGACAATCAACCTTGATTGAAATCACCGGCGGGGCCGGTCACTCGTCCTCGGGCTCCGCCTCGGCGCGCGCGTAGCGGTCCAGGGCGTCCCGCACGATCCGGGAGGGGGAGTGGACGAGGCCGGCCAGGCGTTCCCGTTCTGCGCGCTGCTGCTCGGACAGGTGCCCGCGGTGGGTCAGCCGGCGGTCCCCGAGTTCCGCCAGCGGCTTCTCGCTCACCCGCCAGGACGCCGTGCGCAGCTGCTCGAACAGGTCGGAGGGGAGGATGAACGAGCGAGGAGTGAGGCCGACGCCGAGATTCGGGCCGGGCCAGCGGCCGGAGAGCGACATGCCCAGCTTCTCCTCTTCCGTCAGCGGCTCCCACGGCCCCGCCAGATCGTCCTCGGCCAGGCGCCGGCGCAGGCATCCGGCCACCAGTGCGTCCAGCGTCGGCCAATAGTCGCCGCGGACCCGCGCGATTTCCAAGCGCATCTGCCGCACGGACATGCCTTCCCGTAGAAGCTGCTTCTGGTATTCCTCCCGCTCGGCTTTCTGGCGCTTGGTCCGGAGTTTCATCTGCGCCGCTTGGCGGGCGGTAATGCTGACCGAAAGATTGCTGTATTCCACCGCTTTTCCTATCTATCAAGGGTGATTGTTGGCGCCGGGCTGGCGGGGCAGCTTTCGCCCGTCAACCCGGAGTGGGGTCGTCCCGCCGTGCGAGCGGACGCCGACCGCTGGTCGGGCGAGGCGGAGCTATGGGAGGAGGCACCAGGCCCTCCCAGGGATCAGGCCGTGGGGCCCGGGCCTCGGCCGAGGGTTCGCCGCTCGGCTTCAGCGGCGCAGCCCACAGCGGCCGCCGGTCGTGCTGATGGTTCGTCACCCGGTCAGTGTGCCCTACCCCCGGGCCCGTGCCGTACCCGAAGGAGCTGCCCGCGATACAGGTCAAGGCGAGGCCTCCGGCGGGCCACCCAACCAAGAGGACCCGGGGGCCCTGCCGGGACTTACCCGCCGTTGCTGGTGGGGCTGGTGGGGGTGGCTCGGTGCGGCCCCCTCGGCGAACGGCCCTCCGCACCCTGACACACCCCGGCGGAGGCCCAGGGCAACCCTGGGAGGACTTTCTGCCGGCCGCCGCCCGGGGGGGCGACGACCACCAGAAACTCCCCCCAGGGCCGGGCGCCCGGCGGCGCCCGGTCCCTGGCCCCCCACCAGGGCGCGTCCCCACCGTGAGTGCCGCCCGCCGAGGGGACCACCCCGAGCCGGGAAGGGAAGTGCGGCAGGCGCCGCCGGGGCCGGCCGACAATGCCCCGAAAACGTTTCGTTTCATTTCATCTCGCGCAACGAAATGTATTGACGAGAGGAAATGAAATGAAATAGAATGAAGGCTCAGCAGGGACGCGACGGAGGGGGCAGCGATGGAGCGGCAGAGCGCAGACCGGTGGATCGGCCGGGGCGACGGCGCCCGGCAGGTGCGGCCGCTGTGGGATGAGGGGTGGGGCGCCGAGCGGGCCGCCCGGCGCGCGCGCCGCCTCGGCGCCTACGTCTCGGCCTCCCGGCTGCTGCTGGACGAGCGCGGCCACGCCGAGGCCCGGCTGCAGGTCCAGGCCGCCGGCGCGAAGGGCGCCGCCCACGCGGACGCCGCGGCCGCCGTCGCCGAGGCGTTCGGCGTCGAAGCCGTTCGCAAGGCCCGGGCGCTGGCCGTGCACGGCGACGCCCAGGCCGTGGCCCGCTTCGTGGCCGCTCTGCCCCGGGTGCTGGACTACGCCGAGCAGCTGGCCACCCAGTGCGCCCGGACCTACGGCAGGTGGGCCCGCTCGGCGGCCGCCGAGGAGCATCTGGAGTGGCTGGACGAGCGCGACCGCCGGGCCCGGGCCCGGCAGTTCCGCGCGCAGGCCTTCCCCGCCGTGGTCGAGGTTCTGGCCGCCGCCGAGGACTCCGCCGCTGGCGCCGACGTCCAGCCCGAGCGTGCCCCGTGGCAGCAGGTGGAGGCCATCGCAGGCGGCATCGCACGGTACGGGTGGGTGGACGTCCGGGAGGCCTACGATCCGGCCGACGTCCGCGAGCTGCTGGCCGCCGCGGCGTGGGTCGAGTCGCCCGCCGAGGCCGCCGAGCAGCTGGCCCTCCCGTTCTCCGAGCAGGCCGACGAGGCGCCGCAGCCCGCCGCCGCTCCGGTCGTGGTGGTCATCCCGTGCTCCGGGGCGAAGCTGCCCACCCCCGCCGAGGCCGGCCGCATCTACACCGGCGCCCTGCACACCCACGCCCGGAAGACGGCCGACGCGCTCACCGCGGCCGCCGGCGGAACGGTGCTGATCCTCTCCGCCCTGCACGGGCTGCTGACGCTGGACCAGGTGATCCAGCCGTACAACCACCGATGGACCGACCCCGGCAGCATCAGCGAGGACCAGCTGCGCGAGCAGGCCGCCGAGCTTGGGCTGGCCGACGCCGCCGAGGTGGTGCTGCTGACGCCCAGCCAATACACCCGGCGCGCGGCCGCGGTCTGGCCGCACGCCCGAACTCCGTTGGCTCACCTTGGGATCGGCCAGCAGCGCGGCCGGTTGACCGAGATGCGCCGGCACCCCGAGCAGTACGCCGTCGCCGCCTAAGACGCTCCGCCAGATACGAGAGGATCAGCCCCATGACCACCCCAGACGCGCCCGCGCCGCAGGCGCCCGCCGAGCCGACGACTCCCACCTGCCGCTACCCCGGGTGCACCAGGCCGCCCGCGGCGAAGGAGGGGGACAAGGCTGGCGCGAAGCCCAAGTACTGCGACGACGCGGGACACAACCCCCTGACCGCGTGGCGGGCGAAGAACCCGAAGAAGCCGGCGGCCGGCGGTTCGAGCGGCAGCAAGGTGCCGGACCACCAGGACCTGCAGGACCGCCCCGTGGCGCTGGCGGCCGCCGTCGCGACCGATCTGCGGGGCGAGGTGGTCAGCGCGATTGAGCAGCTGGCCCCGAAGTTGGAGCAGTACGTGGCAGAGCTGCGGACCATGGCCGACCCCGAGGCCGCCGCCGCCCAGGCCATCAGCGTGACCTCCCAGGCTGCCGCCGCCATTGCCAAGGCGGAGGGCGAGGCCGCCGACGAGCGCGCCCAGCGGCTGGCCATCGAGGAGCAGATCCGAGCGCTGCAGGAGGCCATGGAGGAGGCCACCGACGCCGCCCAGCTGGCCATGACGACGCTGGAGACCCGCACCGCCGAACACGAGGCCAAGGTGCAGGCGATCCAGCAGGCCGCGGACGAGCGCGTGCAAGAGGCCGAGTCCTCGGCCGGCCGCCAGATTGCCGCGGCCGAGCGCCGCGCGGACGAGGCGATCCAGCGGGCCGCGGACGAGCTGCAGGCGAAGAAGGCGGAGCTGGACAAGGCCCGGGCCCAGGAGAAGGAGGCGACCCAGGCCGTACTCGACAACGCACAGCGGCGGGTCGAGGCGGCGCAGGCCGAGGTGGAGCGCGTCCAGGGCGAGGCCTCGGCCAAGGTCGAGGAGGCCGCGCAGAAGCAGGCCGCTGCCGAGGCCGAGCGCGACGAGGCGAAGGCGAAGGCCCAGACGATCGAGCAGCGGGCCGCCGTCGAGGTGGCCAAGGCCGAGGCCACCGCCGAGGCCCGGGCCGAAACCATCACCGCGCTGCAGCAGCGGGCCGAGACCGACCGGGAAGACCACCGGCAGACCGTGCGGGAGATGGAGGGGACGATCAAGGAACTCCGGTCCACGGTGGACGGCCTGCAGGAGACCGTCCGGACCATCCAGGGGAAGGCCGAGCGGGACGCCCGAACCGCCGCCGACCAGATCACCGAGCTGCAGCAGCAGCTCACCAGGCAGGGGGCCACCGAGTGAGTGAGTACGACACCGACCCATACCGCGACGGCCGCCAGTCCCGCGAGTACGACCCCGGGCTGTCCGAGGACTGGATCAGCTACGAGGAGAGGGTGCCGGCCGAGGAACTGGACCGGCGCGACCGGCTGAACCACGAGCAGGCCTATCAGGATCTGGCGTGGGACTACGTGGAGGGCGAGCTGACGCAGCAGGAGTACGAGGCGGAGGTGGCCAAGCTCAACGAGTGGGCCACCGAGCATGGATACCCCACCCACGACCCGTACCCCGAGCCCGAACCCCCGTCCGCTGAGGCCCCCGCGGTCGAGGAGCACGCGCGGGATCTGGCCCAGCTGGACGGGGCCGAGCAGGCGGCCGCAGTGCCGGAGGCCCCCGCCGCGGCCGCCGAGCCGGAGGCGGGGAACATCGCGGCGCCGTCCGCCGAGCCGGCGGTGACCGCGGATCAGTTGGGGGCCGCGGTCGAGGCCGCCCAGGGCGCCGCCGGCGCCATCACGGCCCGGGCCCCGGAGGTGGCGCCCGCTCCGGCGCCCGTGGTCGAGGCCCCGCAGGTTGCCCTCGGCGTCGAACCGCCGGCCCCGTTCTGAGTCGCAACACCTGCAACACCCATACCCCCTGAGTCTTGAACTTCAAGACTCAGGGGGTATGATCGTTCCTGAGTCGATCACCCAATGCGGTCGGCGGACACCCCGTCAGCAGGCCGCGAGCGGGCCGACTCTCCCGATCCCTCAGATTCAAACCAGGGGCAAATCGGGGCAATACGTACGACTTTCCAGCCGGGCGTGTCAAGGCCAGCACGAAACGTCATCCGTGTGAAAAACTCCCAGTTGGCTTGCACACCGTGATCTTGGAGACGCCGGACGAGGGAACGCGAAAAGAGCCTCAGACCGACCCGGGGCCAACCGGGGTGATCGAGGCTCAGACCGCCAACTACATATTCGCTGTTGAAGCTCTAGACCCGCCTACCAGGGCGACCAACCTTTTCGGGATCGGGTCGGGAGCTTGGACCGGTGCGCCTTTGGCGTACCTGCTACCGGGAGACGACTATAGCTGTCCGTCGCTCGGTCTGCCCACCATGCCCGCGTGGCGACACGCCGGTTATCGGCCAGACCTGCAGAATTCATCTCCTCCGGCCCGTGGCCGTTGAGGTCTACCCCCAGCGGGGACCGCCCGTTCTGCCTGCCCACGTCGCAGCAGGACGCGCTCCACCGTGGCAGGGGGAGAAGGCGACATGCCCAGGGGAGACCGGTCCCCGGAAACCGGCCCGTGGCCCCGCACCTGACGAAGGCGGGGAGTCCGGACAGTCCGCGGTAGAGAACGGCCCGCGTTAACAAGGTCCGACCCCGGTAGCCCCCGGGCGGTAGAGAAGGCACGGCGGAGGAAGCTCACCCCACCCCCTGAGCGGAGGGAGAGCGCCGGCGGAGCAACAGGCAAATGGAGCTGACAGCCAGTTCGGCCTTGCCTCGTGGGTAACCGCGGGGCGAACAAGGTGGACCCCAGCCGAAGCCCGGGCAGACCGGGCGGAGACGCGACCTCCCGAGCTGCCAGCACATCCCGGTCCCAGGGCGCGAGTAATTCCCGCAGCCCGGTCTGATGCGAAGACGGTGACGGGCGTACCGGAGACGGCACGACCTCAGCAGAACGACGCGAAACGACCCCCTCTGACGAGCAGGCAGAACCCCTTGGGGATCTCTGTCTTGTTCGTCAGGGGGGGTCACCGCTCCCCCGGACTCGGGGCACCCGGAGGCCGGAAAGGCAACTGCAAAGAGCAAGAGGCCGGGGGAGCGGTTCCTTAAAAAGGCAGTCCCGAAGGGCCCTTATCCGCCGCTGTGCGGCCCGATCCGGCCCTGCCGGACGTCGAGACACCTTGGGCAGAGAAGTGGCCGGATCGGGCCGCACAGCGGATCACAGCCCCGGCTTTGCCGGGCCCTTTGCCGCCCGAACGGGCGTTCTGCTTTCGCTCTGACCTACTGGACTGAGACAGCCAGGATCGGTGTCCCACTGGAACCCCCCACGCGCCGGCCGAAGCCAGACCCTCCGCCCCACCACGTCTTCCGTCTCGGCCAGCCTCTTGATCACCTGCCCGCAGATGATCCCCACCTGCCCGGTGGCGCTGTCCAGGGCATGCTCGCCGTCCCGGGGGTGTGCCACGTGCTCTTCCACCGTCCGGCCGGCCGGGCTCCAGCTCACGGTGCCACCTCCGATGCAGCGGGCGGGGCGGGGGGCACCTTCTCCAGGAGGGAGGCCAGGGCGTGGACCACGGTGGCGCTGGTCTTCCCGGTCTCCACCATGGGCTCACCGGACGCCGAGGGGTAGACGCCACGGAGGCCTCCCAGCTCCAGGCCGTGCAACTGCAGCACGGCCCGGAGCCGTTCGGAGGCGATGATGGCCAGGCGGTAGGCCTCGGCGTGGGCGCCGGGCTGGTGGTGCTGATAGTCCATCGGCGCACGGTAGGCCGCACGCCAGAGGGCAAGGGGCACAGACTGTACCCCCTTGATTACGCGGCGTCGGGGCGACCTTGCGACGGTTCGCCGGTTCCGGCGCGCCAGCGATTGACGGGGTTGATGCCCCGGGCCAGGTCGGTGCCGACCATCACGGCGGCGTGCGCCCACCAGCCGAGCCCGTGGGCCAGCATCAGGTAGATGACGCTGGCCACGATCGGACCGTAGAGGTGCAGGATGATGCCACCGAGCACGGGCATTGCCGCTAGGTCCCAGCGAACCAGCACCGCCATGGTGACCGCGACCGCTGCAGCGCGGGCGAAGAGGCGGGCGGTGAATTCGTGTCCGGGCCAGCGACCGCGGGGGTCCAGTACTGACCGTAGGCCGTCGAGCGGGTTCGCCGATCGGTCCCCGTCGTCGCTGGGCACCACCAGGTCGTCCAACGGAACCTCCTACCTGCCAGCCGACGGCTGACGTCACATTGTGTCACGTATGTTCGACCATCCGTGACGGATTACGCAGCGATCCCCGCCACCTCGGCCAGCTGTCGTGCGGCCGGGCGGACCGAGGCCGGCCCGTCCAGCAGTTCACGGACGAGGCCGTGAGCCTCCCCGTTCCACCGCACCGTCTCCGCCGCCGTCGCGGCCGCCTCGGTCAGCGCCTCCACCGTGCGCTCCGGTTGGCGCTGCAGCTGGTGGGCCCGGGCCACCTCGATCAGGTGCCGGGCCCGGCGCGGCCGCGAGGGAATCGCCGAAGGCGCGAGCCGGGAGGCCCAGTTGAGGGCGGTAGCGGGCTGGCGCAGTTCCACCGCCACGGTGACCGCGTGCATAACCGAGGCCGCCGCCGAGGCCGAGGTGGGAGCCGACCACCAGCCGTCCGGCAGCGTGCGCGCCACCGCCTCGGCCCGGTCCACCCAGTGCCAGGCGTTGCCCCCTTCACCGGCCCGGGCGTGGGTGGTGGCCACCTGCCAGGCCATGGCCGCCCACGCGGCCGCCAGCTCCGGCGAGTCCTGCCGCACCGGCGTTAGCAGCCTCAGCGCTTCCTCCCCGAGCAGCTGCGCGGACTCCCACTGTCCGCCGGCCCGCAGGGCTTCCACGGTGAACCAGGCCGCTTGGCCGACCGCGGCCGCCGAGCCGGAGGCCCGCGCCGTTGCCAGGGCCCGCTCGGTCGTGCGCCACAGCAGGTGGCCGTCCCCCTGGTACGAGACGTACATCTGCACCAGGTTGAGGGCCCCGGCGTACAGCGCCGCCGCCCGGCGCTGGTCGGCCACCTCCGGGTGGCCAGCGGCCGCGGCCGCCGAGGTGACGAGACCGGGCAGGAGCTCGGCGAGCGCCGTGCGGTGGTCCCCGCGGTTCGCCCGGGCCGCCCAGCCCGCCGCGAGCGCGGCCGCCACGTGGTCCAGGTCCGGGACGCGGCCGCCGCCGGCCAGGCCGAGCGAAGCGGAATCGACGGCCCGGCGGACCACGGCGAGCGCCGGGTGGGCCTCGGCGGAGAAGAGCGCCAGCGGGATGGAGACCGCCGAACCGGTCAGCTCCGACAGGTCAGTGACCTGCAGGAGTTCGGCGATCCGGACGAGCATCGGCAGCCGAGGGGGCTGCAGCCTCCCTTTCTCCACCGCCTTCAGCCAGCCCTCGGAGCGGCCCAGCAGCCCCGCGAGCACCTTCCGGGTGATCCCCCGGGCCTCCCGGATCCGCTTGATTCGCTGGCCGATCGTCAGGTCTGCGGGTAGTGCTGTCATCAGCTCTGCCTCCCTACTGCCCAGGTGTGCGCTCAGGGTACGGCCGCCGTCCAGGCCGCCGAGCGGGATCGGGTGCACCCGGCAGCGGCCCGTCGTAGACAGGCCCGGGCAGCCGCGGATCGTGCGGGCCGTCCGCCGGCGCGGGCCACCACTCGGCCCCCCGCCAGATCCAGTCCGGACCCACCAGTTCGTCCCAGGCCCTGCCCGGACGGCCGGCCCTGCAGTCGGAGCAGAGGCCAACGCGGCGGGGCAGGCCGAGCGCCGGCCGCAGCAGGACGGGGGGACCGTCGTCTGCAGGGACGGGCGACCGCCAACACAGGTGGCAGACGGCCGGCACCGCCGACAGGTGGCCGCCACGAGAGGGGGCCGACGTCGGCCCGCCTGCAGGTCGAGGAGTACGTGCTGGTTGCATGCCCTGCCCAACGAGCAGGTGGAGCAGGGAGATTCGGCCGCAGCTGAAGCCGGGTGAAAAATCAAGGTTGATTGTTGGCACCGGCTTGCCGGGAGGCGAAGCGGCCGAGCTGCCAACCGTCGAGGCCGGCCCCTTAACCGACGTCGCTCGCCTCGGCGTCCGGCAGCGGGAAGGGGCCGAGGAGGTGGGAGAGCGTGGTGCCGGCGCCCCAGGCCGCCAGCTGCTGGCCGTCGAGGAGGAACACCCCGCCCTGCCGGCTGGCCCACAGGACGTCCTGCCGGGAGTACCGGCCCAGGCTGACGACCAGCCGCAGGACACCACCGTTGACCGTCGTGCCGACCCGGCGAAGTGGCGCGGGGGCTGGGGTCGCGTCGCCCGCGGAGTCCACCGGACGCACGGTCACCTCCAGGAGCCGGCCGTGCTGGTCGCGGGCCATCAGCCGGGGGGTGCCCTGCCACGGGATCGAGCGCACCCGCCAGCCGTCACGCCGGAGCATCCGGGCCGTGGCCCGGGCCACGGCGTGCGGGTCGGCCAGCTGCTGCAGCTCTGCCTCGGTGTAGCGGCCGGCCCGCCGCCGGGCGACCACCGCCCGCCGGCGGACCACCGCGGCCGCGAGCGCGCCGAGGACGGCCAGGACGACGAGGAGCCCGCCGACGCCGAGCGCGACGACGAGCAGGTACACCCCGAGCAACGGCAGTGCGAGCAGGGCCAGGACCAGCGCGACGCCGGGCAGCGCGTCCCGCCAGCCAGGGCCGGCCATCCCTTGCTGCTGTAGGTAGGCGACCGCCCGGGCGCGGGCCGCACGGCGGGAGCCCGGTGCCGGAGTCGGCCAGCGCAGCCACCGCCGGAGCCAGCCCACCATCTGCCCATACCTCCATCTGCCGTCACCGGTTCCTGACGCACCGTAGGCCTAGACGTACCCGGTCTGCAGGGGCAGCCGCGAGTTTCCCGTTTCCCGATGCGGAGCCGCTTGTACGACTTTTGGGAGATGCGTCAAGTGGCTTGACGCGAACTCAGAGTGACGTCAAGCTGGTTGACATGGAGCTGAAGCAGCTGACGCACTCGCCGGCCCCCGAGTTGTGGGTGGCCGAGACGACGGACGAGGAACTGCCCCCGATCCCCGACAAGGACGCGATCCGGGCGTGGCTGGACGCCGCCGACCGGAATCCCCGACTGGCAGCGAGCAGCACCCCGCCGCCCGGCATGGGCGCGGGCCACTACCAGCGCTTGCAGCTGGACTTGGTGACCGGGGAGTTCGGGTTCTACTGCGCGAACTGGCCGCAGGAGGAGGCGACCCGGACCCGCGAGCGGGGGACCGCCTCCCTCATCCCCAGCTGGAACGACTGGAAGTTCGTACCCACGCAGCTGTATTGGGTGATCGACTCCGGAGTGATCCAGCTGCCGTACCTGAACGCCGCGCAGGGCAACGCGCTGGCGCGGCGCCTGCTGCCGCTCGCCGAGCAGCTGGCCACGAACCTGCAGCCGGTGCCGGGCACCGACGAGTGGGATTGGACCGCGGCCGCCGTCCGGGCCGCGTACGAGATCGAGCGCCAGGTGCAGCGCGATCCCTCGGACTTCCGGGGCAAGACCGCGGTGGACATGGGCGACGCCGTTGCCGCCCTGCCGGAGATCGTGGACCCCGGGTGGGCGTTCAAGGGGGACGAGGATCTGGATTGGGACGCCGGGTGGCTGACCCGCCGCCTCGGTGTCCACAGCCACGGGGTTCTGCCGACACTGCTCGGCGTCACGCCGGCCGAGTCGCACCGCTTCGAGGTGGTGGGCACCCGCGCGTGGCTGTACGGGTACCGGCAGCGGCGGGCCCGTGAGCGGACCGTGACGGACGTCTCGCGGTGGTTCCAGCGGCCGGGCCGTGCGATCGAGGGCCGGGTGAGTCCGGATCTGGACGAGGCCGGGCTGCAGCAGCTGGCCGAGGCCGAGGAGCGGGCGGCCGCCGAGGAGGACGTGGCGCTGGTCGGCAACACGCTGGACGCTCTGCGCGCGGAGCGCGACCGCGCCCGGGCGGTGATCGTGGAGCAACTGCTGCCCGAGCAGGGCGAGGCGCGCGAGAAGGCGATCAAGCAGGCCGCGGCCGCGCGCGCCCTCGTGAAGGCCACGCTGCTGCAGATCAATGGGTGGGGTGACCCCCGGTACGACAACAATGCGGAGTTGGGGCGGGCCGCCAGGATGTCCCGGCAGGCCGTTGACCAGCTGTTTGACGCGGACGACAACGACGACGACGAGAAGGCGAGCGCGGCATGAGCTTCTTCAAGGACGAGCGGCACGAGGTTGAGGCGCTGGCCGCCGAGTTGGAGCAGCTGGTGGACGAGTACCCGATGGGTGGGGACGGAAGGGGCGCCGTCATGGTGACGTTGACCGGTGGCCTCGGCCACCCGCGGCTGACCGTGGAGCTCCGGCTGGAGGAGTCCGCCGCCATCCGGCAGGCCCTCGTCCGACTCCGGCAGAACTTCAAGCAGCAGCACCCCGACCAGCCGGGCATCTGCGCGCACTGCCACGGCCAGGGCCGGGCCGACGAGAGCCGGGAGTGCCCGAACTGCCAGGAGCGGATGCGCTGGTGGCAGAGTCCGGATCTGCCCGCCGACCAGGCCCAGGAGTTGGGGTGGTGGGTGTGCGAGGGGTGCGCGCACCGGGTGGCCGGCCCGTACGGCGCCGAGCAGGCCGACGCCGGCGCCCGCTCAGAGCTGCAGCCCGGGCACGCGGACGGCCAGCACTGGCGGTGCGTGGCGTGTGAGACCGTGAACGCGATCACCGACCGGACGTGCATGGCGTGCGACCGCGGCCGGCCCCAGCTGGTGGCCGGGCACCGGCAGTACACCATCACCTGCCCGTACTGCAGCAGCACGGACGTTGAGGAGTACGGCGAGCCGATCCCCACCACCCACGACGACTACGCCGACTGCGCGCGGTGCCGGGCGTGCGGGCGGGAGTGGGGGCTGGACCCCGCCGCCGACGCCTCGTGCACAAGCTGCGGAGGCAGCGGCCGCCCCGGCAACGGCCCCCACTTCAGGCGCGACGAGCAGGGCGTGCGGATGCTCACCCCCGCCTGCAGCTGCTCGGAAGAACCGTGAGCCTTACCCCGGACGAGTGGGCCGCGTTGATCGACCACGCCCCGACGCGCGAGCGGTACGAGGCGAAGGTGCATCGGCGCGGCCCCGAGAAGTGCGCGTACTGGCTCGGCGCGATCAGCTCCAGCGGCCACGGCAAGCTCCGGGCGGGCAGCGGGGAGGCCTCCCGGATCGTGACCGCCCACGTGCTCGGGTACGGGATCGAGCACGGCGCCCAGGCGCTGGCCGAGGTCAAGTTGATTGAGCACACGTTGATCCGGCACACGTGCGACAGCCCGAGCTGCCAGTACCCCGGGCACTGGCTGCTCGGCACCCGGCAGGACAACGTACTGGACTACGCGAGCCGCAGCCGACTGGCCGGGCACCCGCTGGCCGACACCCGCGGGCCCGCCGGCCGAGCCGTCGCGATCCGGGAGGCGATCCTGCAGGCGACGCCGGCCGACGTCGAAGAGGCGATCCGCCGGGCGATCCTCGCGGGCCAGCCCGGCGGCGCAACCCAAGACACCCTTTTCTAACCCAGGCCATCAGGCCGCAGGAGGGGAACACACCATGCGAGTTGAGATCACCAGCTTTGGACACCTGCACGGCCCCGTCCCGGAGGCCGAGGTGGTGCTGGACTTGCGCCGGCACTTCCGCGATCCCCACGTGCGCACCGAACTCCGGCACAAGACTGCCAAGGACCCCGAGGTCCGCGAGGCCGTGCTGAGCACCCCGGGCATCCCCGAGCTGGTGGCCGCCGCCGTCGCCGTCGCCCAGGCCTACGCGATGGGCCCGCAGGCCGAGCTGACGCCGTTCCGCGTCGCGGTGGGTTGCGCCGGCGGCCGCCACCGGGCCGCCGCCGTCGCCGAGGCGCTGGCCGAGGCGCTGGCCCCGCACGGACTCCGGGCGCGCGTTCAGCACCGGGACCTGGACAAGCCCGTGGTGGAGGACGGCCGGGACGCCAGCCGCACCGAGGCGTACGCCGACGTCATCGAGAACGCGCTGGACCAGCTGCTGGACGACATGGGCGGGGACGTGGACGAGCTGGACGTCAGCGTGGCCGCGGAGAACGCCGCCATGGCGCTGGTCAACGCCGGGTACTAACCGCCACCCTTGTAACAGTGCGACCCCCCGGCGAGCAGTGCCGGGGGGTCGCACTGTTACTCCCGGAAGGCCTGCAGACCGGCGCACTTGACCCAGGATCACAGCATGGACACGGTAGGATTTTGAGCATGCCGACAGACTCACGAACCCGCGAGGGCGCGCGGATCGTTACCGCGCTGGAGACCATGTGGGCCGCCATCCAGGCCCGCCACCCGGACGTGCCGGACGTGGTGGTGATCACCGGCAGCGGCATGCCGAAGAAGACCAGCAAGGCCCGCCGCGCGGCGTACCAGAAGTTCGGGAACCTCGATCCGGACCGGTGGGTGGACGCCGAGGCCGCCGGCCGCCGCCCCGAGCTGTTCGTGGCGGGGGAGTTGTTGGACAAGGGCGGCGCCGCCGTGCTGGAGACGATGCTGCACGAGGCCGCCCACGGCATCGCGGTGACCCGCGGAATCCGGGACCGCAGCAGCGACGGGGGCCGGTGGCACAACCGGAAGTTTGCCGCGCTGGCCGGCGAGGTGGGGCTGGAGCCCCCGGCGAAGGCGGCGAAGACGATCGGGTACTGCGAGACCCTGCTGAAGCCTCAGACCGCGGCCGCGTACGGGGCCGCGATCCGGAAGCTGGAGGCCGCCCGCCTGCCGCACCTCGAAGGCGAGGGCGCCGGCGGGGAGGAGGAGGCCGCCGAGGGGGAGGAGCCCACGGAGCCGAAGAAGGGCAGCAGCGGGAAGCGGTACCCGATCCAGTGCAGGTGCGAGGAGCCCCGCCGGATGCAGGTGACGCCCAAGGTGTACTGCCCGAAGAAGGATCAGCGCGGCGGGATTTGGTGCAGCTTCTGTGAGTCGGAGTTCGAGCCGGCCACCCCCGAGGCCGCCGAGGCGTTCGATTCCTACGAGCCGCAGCCGGCCGCCGAGGGAGAGCAGCAGGACGTCCCCGTGGCGGTGCCGGCCGCCCGGGCGCCGGAGGCCTCGGCGCCGGTCGAGGTGGAGCCGGAGTGGGACATGTCCGAGCCCGAGCCCGAGGGGGCCGAGCCCTACTAGTCTCACCGTGTCCATGCTGGGGTTGGGGCCCCGTTCCCGCGGCCGCGCGGGGGCGGGGCCCCGGTGTGTTCTCACCGTGTCCATGCTGGAGACCGTGGCGGGCGGGGCGCAGCCAGGCCGACCACTGTCCCACTGTGTCCATGCTGAGCCTGTAGAGGCCTCGGGGCGCAGCCGGGTGGACACCTTCTCAGCGTGTCCATGCTGGGGTTGGGGCCCCGTTCCCGCGGCCGCGCGGGGGCGGGGCCCCGGCGCGTTCTCACCGTGTCCATGCTGGAGACCGTGGCGGGCAAGCCGGTGGCCGAGCCCGCTGCCAACAATCAACCTTGATTGCGCGCCTCGGCAGGCGGGGCGCAGCCGGGCGGGCGCGTTCTCACCGTGTCCATGCTGGGGTGGTCGCGGGGCCGGCGGGCGCGACCGGGGTTGGGGGGGGTTTCGGTGGGTTCAGCGGGGGAACCGCCCATCGGGGGGGGGCGGGGGCAGGGCGGGGTCGGCGGCCGG
>NZ_JBHWDU010000070.1:0-43168 GCF_042734825.1 Kitasatospora sp. NPDC059648
GCCCCCGTGGGGGGTGGCCGCTCGGGCGTGCCGGAGCGCGGCGGGGCGGGCGTCAGACGGTCAGGGTCTGACCCGGGAAGATGAGATCCGGGTCGGCGCCGATGGTGCGCACGTTCCTTCCGTACAGGTTGTCGGTGTCGACGCCGAACTTGGCGGCGATGTCGCTCAGCGTGTCGCCGCTCCTGACGGTGTAACTGCCGCCGGAGGCGTTCTTCCCCGCCGCGGGCGCCGACTGCACCGGCTTGGCCGACGGACGGCCCTGCGCGGTCTTCGGAGCCTGCGGCTTCGGCTTCGGGGCGGCCTTGGGGGCCGCCTTCGCGGCGCGCTGGGCAGTCGGCTCGGCGGCGGCCGAGCCCTGGTCGGAGGTGTCGACGGCAGCCGGGGCGCCACCCTTGCTCAGGCCCGCCTTCTTGGAGCAGACGGGCCAGGCGTCCGGCCCCTGCGAGGCGAGCACCTTCTCGGCGACGGCGATCTGCTGTGCCCTGGTCGCCTGGTTTGCCTGGGAGGCGTACGCGGTCCCGCCGTACGCGGCCCAGGTGGAGGGGGTGAACTGCAGTCCGCCGTGGAAGCCGTTGCCGGTGCTGATGCTCCAGTTCCCGCCGCTCTCGCACTGGGCGACGGAGTCCCAGGTGGAGGAGGGTGCGGCGGAGGCCGAGGTGGCCGTGACGAGGCCGGCCACCGGCAGGGCCGCGACGGCGGCACCTGCGACGACCGCCATCCGCAGGCGGTTGCGCTTGCCGGTGGCGGTGGTGTCGGTGGCAGCGGCGGTCTCGTGACGGGAAGTCATGAATGTCCTCTCGACAAGCCCCGGGCGGGCAGGCGGAACCAGGCCCGGGACATGGGCCGGTCGGTCGCGCTCACCTCGCTCGTCGGGCGGCCGGACACGTGTCGGACGTGCCGTTCCGCCCCGGCCACCTCCGCTCGCCGACGGCCTGTTCGAGCCGGTCTCGTCGGCGGGCACCGCCCTCGCGCCGGGGGTCAGTCGGCGGGCCGTGCGTCGGGGTGAACCCGGGTGGCGCTCGTTGCGCCGCCAAGAAAGCTAGGGGCATGTCCGGGGCGCAGCAAGCAATTCTTGGACTTCGCAGGTCAGTTGACTGTTACCGGCGGTATCGATCAAGAAAGCGCGCCCGGTTTGACCGGATTTGACCGAATTATCAAGATCTAACGATCAATTTCCGTGCCCGCGCTCACATCTGTCCATCCGTGAAGTCCCGCACACCATCGACCGTCCGCAGCCGGTCACTGACGCAGCGTCACCCCGATATCCGGAGTTCCCGCTTCGGGGCGGCAGTTGAGTGGCATCCGCCACTGCGAACGCACTGTGTGACGGCGCAAGAGCTCTCAGTGAGAGTCGTCGAACTCCGCGTCCCGCGCCAGCAGCGCCGCCTGGACCCGGTTCTCGCAGCCCAGCTTCGCCAGGATCCGGCTGACGTACGTCTTCACCGTCGCCTCGCTCATGTGGATCCGGGCCCCCGCGTCCGCGTTGGACAGGCCCTCCCCGAGCAGCCCCAGCACCTCCAGCTCGCGCCCGGTGAGCACCTCCAGCCGGCGGCGCGCCTCCGCGCCGCGGGCGGCCGCCGAGGCGCTGCGCCCGGAGGCCAGCGAGTCGACGATGTGCCGGGTCGCGGCCGGGGAGAGGAAGGCGTTCCCTCCGGCCGCCGCCCGGACGGCCTGGATCAGCTCGTTCGGCGCGGTGTCCTTGAGCAGGAACCCGGCGCCGCCCTCGGTCACGGCGCGCAGGACGTTCTCGCGCTCCCCGAAGGTGGTGAGGATGATCGCCCGTGCGCCGGGTGCGACCCTCCCGAGCTCCCCGAGCGCGGTCAGACCGTCCATCACCGGCATCTGGATGTCCAGCAGGACGACGTCCACCCGGTGCGCCCGGGCCAGGTCCAGCGCCTCCCGGCCGTCGGTGGCCTCCGCGACCACCTCGATGTCGTCGGCCGATCCGAGGATCATCCTGATCCCGGCCCGGATGAGCGGCTCGTCGTCGGCGACGAGGACTCGGATCACGGTGGTCATTCCCCTCGAACGGTGATGCGACTGGGGGCACCATCCTCACATCCCGGCCGTCCGGCCTCCCGCCCGGGCCAGGACCGCGGGACGCAAGGCGGTTCGGTTGCGGACGCGGGCGGGACGCGAGGCGGTTGCGGGCGGGACACGGGGTCAGACCTTGGTGACGTACTCGACCTTCTCCACCAGCGTCCCGTCCCTGAAGCAGAACCGCGCCACGTGGTTGTCCGACCAGGAGTCGCCGGGCCCGTCCTTGGCCAGCGAGTACCAGCGGCAGTGCGAGCCCTCCGGCCGGGGCGGCCCGGCGTCCTGGTAGTCGGCGGTGAAGAAGTCGTTGCCGGGCGGCAGCCGGCGCAGCACCTCGGCCCGCGACTGACCCGGCTGGATCTCGTCGTAGACCGACTGCTGCACCGTCGAATCGCCGGCGCCCCGGACGAGAGCTGTCACACCCCAGGCCACCAGGCCCGCCACCACCAGCGTGACCGTACCCACCCCGGCCGCGCAGCCGAGCGCCGGACGCCGCCGCCGACCGTCCGTCCCGTCCTCCGACGGCACACCGCCGGACTCCCGGTCCTCCTCACCCGCCGGCGCGGCGCCGCCCTCGGTCTCCGCCCCCTCGTACGGGAGGACGGCAGCCAGCCGGAAGCCCTGGTCGGGAGTCGGCCCGGCGTGCACCATGCCGCCGACCAACCGGGCGCGCTCCCGCAAGCCGGTCAGCCCCTGCCCGCCGCTGACCACCGAGCCCGCGCCGGGGTGCGCGCCGACGAGCGCCGGCGCGCACGGGTTGACGACCTCCACCACCAGCGCGTCCGGCTCGTACCGGAGCGCGACCGCTATCGGCGCACCGGGGGCGTGCTTGTGCGCGTTGGTGAGCGCCTCCTGCACGATCCGGTAGGCCGCGTGGTCGACCGCCGCCGGGAGCGGGCGCCGCGCGCCCTCGGTGGAGAACGCCACCTCGGCTCCGGCCGCCCGGGAGGAGTCCACCAGCCCCTCGACCCCGTCCACCCCGCCGCGGGCCGGTGGCGCCCCCGGTGCGCCGGCGGCCGACGGCAGCGCCGTCGACTCGTCGTGCAGCACCCCGACCACCTCGCGCAGCTCGCGCATCGCCGCGACCGCCGCCTGCCGCAGCACCCCGACGGCCTCGCGCTGCCGGTCGCCGAGGGTGCGGTCCACCTCCAGCGCGCCCGAGTGCACGGAGATCAGCGCGAGCTGGTGGCCCAGGCTGTCGTGCATGTCCTGGGCGATCCGGTGCCGCTCGCGCAGCCGCGCCTGATGGACCACCATCGCCCGCTCGCGCACGAGCTGCTCGTTGCGCTCCCGCAGGGCGTCCAGCAGCGCGCGGCGCTGCGCCCGGTAGCGGCTGTAGAGCGCGGGCAGGACGGCGAAGACCAGGAAGAGGCCGAGCGACAGTCCGATGATCAGCTTCAAGGAGCCCGAGGTGCCGTCCTTGAGCATCCCGAACGTGGAGATCATCAGATAGCTGAGCACGAAGGCGCCGACCAGCCGCCACACCCGGCTGATCCGCGCCCCGGCCGCCCAGCCCGCGCACGGCAGCAGGACCATCGGTCCGAGGGACCAGCCCGCGATCACCCCGGTGAGCACCAGCACGGTGGCCGGGAAGCCCTTCCGCAGCACCCACAGCACGGCGACCGCGAGGCCGAACGGCACCGCCAGGTCGGTGCGGGCGAGCAGCTCCAGCAGGCCGGCGACCGCGCCGATGAACACGGCCAGCAGGGCCTCGCCCACCACCCGCCGGCGCCGCCAGGGCCCCGGCAGCGCCGTCCGTACCGCCTTCGACCAGGCCCGCGCGATTGCTTCCACCCGTCGAGGCTAACCGGCCTGCCGTTGCGGCCGCGGTCACCCTTCGTCGCCGTCGGCACCGACGAAAGTCGCCGGTCCGCCGGGCCGCCCGGAGCCTTCGAAGGCCGTGAGCAGCAGCGCCACGTCGTCCACCCGCCCCGTGGAGCCGACCTCGCGCAGCACCCGCTCGGCCAGCTCCTCCAGTCCCTCCTCCGCCCGGCCGTGCGCCAGCGCGGCCCGCAGCCGGTCCACCCCCTGGTCGATCGCCAGCGCCGGGTCCTCCACCAGCCCGTCGGTGTAGAGGACGAGGAGCGAGCCGGGCCGCAGCCGCAGCTCGTCGACCGGGTACGCGGCCCGCCCGTCCACGCCCAGCAGCGGCCCGCCGGGGACGTACAGCGCCTCGGCCCGCCCGTCCGGGTGGCGCAGCACCGGCGGCAGGTGCCCGGCCCGGCCGACCCGCACCGTGCCGTCCGCCGGGGTGAGGCGGACCAGGCAGCAGCTGGCGAGCAGCCCGGGATCGAGGTCCAGCAGCAGCCGGTTGGTACGGGCGAGCACCTGGTCGGGCGGCTCGCCGCCGCTGGCGAAGGCGCGGACGGCGCTGCGCAGCTGGCCCATCGCGGCGGCCGCGGCCACGCTGTGACCCTCGACGTCGCCGATCACCAGGGTGAGATCGGCGCCGGTGACGATCGCGTCGTACCAGTCGCCGCCGATCTCCATGCCCTGGGTGCCCGGCAGGTAGCGGGCGGCGGTCCGGATGCCGGGCACCTGCGGCAGCCGGTGCGGCAGCAGGGCCTGCTGGAGGCCGCGGGCCAGGGCGAACTCGGCGTCGTACAGCCGGGCGCGCTCCAGCGCCTGGGCGATGAAGCCGCCGAGACCGGTGAGCAGCCCGCGCTCCTCCGGCGTGAAGGTGTGCGCGCGGTCGAAGCCGAGGATGCAGCTGCCGACCGGGCGGCCGGAGGCGATCAGCGGCAGGAACGCCCAGGCCCCCATCTCGTCCAGGGCGAGGCCCGGGTAGGCGGCGGCGAGTTCGCGCACCGACTCGAAGAAGATCGGCGTGCCGGTGCTGAGCGCCTCGGCGCCGGGGACGCGCGCGTCGATCGGGGTGCCCTCGAAGCCGTCCAGGAAGCCGTCCGGGTAGCCGGTCTGCGAGACCAGGTACAGCCGCTGCCCGTGCACCCCGTAGATGGCGAGTTCCTGGCCGCCGAACGCCGGGAGGATCTCCTCGGCCACCGTCCGGCACACGTCGCGCACGGTGACCGCCTCGGTGAGCGCGCTGGCCAGCTGGAGCAGGTGGTGGGTGCTGCCCACGTCTGCCGGGCCGGCGCCCGGACCGGGCCCAGTCGGCGGTTCCGCCGCGTCCGGCGGGGATTCGGTGGCGACCACCCGGCCGGTCACGCCGTGCCCGTCGGGGAACAGCGAGAAGGCGAGCCAGGCGTCCGGCGGGCGGGAGGCCAGGAAGGTGGTCGGCTGCTGGGAGAGCAGGGCCGCGCGGTAGCGGTTCTCGTAGAAGGGGTCGGCGAGCCAGGGCAGCACCTCCCACGGGAGACGGCCGACCAGCTCCTCCCGGGTCGCCCGCAGCAGCGGCTCGGCGGCCCGGTTGACGTAGCCGACCCGGCCGTCCGGGTCGAGCGAGAAGACGCCCTCGCGCAGCCGCTCCACGGCGGCCGCGGCGGCGGTCAGGGCGCGCACGTCCAGGACGGCACCGACCAGGTGGGTCCCGCCCTCGTGGATCGCACCGGGCACCCGGGCCCACAGCTCCACCGGGCACGGGCGTCCTCCCGGGCCGAGCACCCGCACCCGGGCCGCCAGCACCTCGCCGCGTTCCAGGGCGGTCCGGGTGGCGGCCCTGAACTCGGGCATGTCCCCGGGGGCGATCCGCCTGGTCAGACAGCCCACCGTGCCGTCGAACTCGCCGGGCGCGAAACCGAAGATCTCCCGGAACCGCACGTCCGCCGCCAGCGCCCCGGTGGCCACGTCCCAGTCGAACAGCCCGACCCGGGTGGTGGGCACGGACGGCGGCGGCAGCTCCACCACCGCGGCGTCACCCCCCGGCTCCACGGACTGCCCGGCCGCCACCAGGTCGGCGAGGCCGGCACCCAGCCGGGAGGCGATCGGCGCCAGCTGCTCGCCCTCGTGGGCCGGGACGCCGTCGTCCGAAGCCGGCCACAGCACGCTCAGCACCCCGAAACGCTCCCCGCCGTGCCCGACCGGCACGAAGGCCGAGACGAAGTCGTACGGCAGCCCGACCGCGAACTGCGGGAAGCGCCGCATGGTGTCCTCGGGGTCGGAGAGCGTGACGCTCCGGCCGGTCCGGAAGCACACCGCGGCGGGCAGCGGCCCGGCGGCCGCGACCCGGCGGAACGGACCGATGATGAACAGCGGCACCCCCGCGACGGTGCGCAGCACCAGCGACCGCCCGTCCCGCGACCGCAGGTACACCATCGCCGCGTACGCCCCGGTCGACCCCAGCACCCGCCGCACGGCCTTCGCCAGCAGCGCGTCCCGCTCGTGCGCGGCCCCGGGGAGTGCGTCCCCTGCCCGAAGCGCGTCCTCTTCCGGGAACGCGCCTCTCTCCGGGAACGCGCCCCTTTCCGGAAGCGCGTCCCCTTCCGCGAGCGCCCCCGACGCCGGTTCCGGAGCCGTTTCCAGGACCGTTTCCAGGACCGGTTCCGAAGCCGTCTCCGGGCCTGCCCCGCGGACCGGCTCGGCGGCCCCGCCGACCGCCTTCGGATGGCGCATGCTCCCTTGCTACGTCCGGCCCCGAACCATGTCAAGGCGAGCCACCAGCCCCCCGGACGGCCCACCGGCCCCGCCCGCACGAGGGCGAACGCCCCGGGGAGCCGGCCGGAGTACTCCCCCGGGCAGGTGACGGGCTTACGGCAGCGTGGTGAGGTCGGCCTCCACCGGCTGCTCCGCTCTGATCAGCAGCGCGTCGAGAGCGCCCTGCCGAAGGCGTCCGCCAGAAGGCGCCCGATCCGGTTGTGACGCCGCGGGACGACTTCGGATGGTTCGGGGACCGTTCGATATCCTCCCGGCGAGTGGTGGCGCCGAGGCCGCCAGGGGCGGAAGTGGGAGCGGTATGCAGTCGCCGTCGTCCGAGGAGGCCACGCGGGACGCTTCGTGGCAGTGGGACGAGGCGGGCGGTGGGGCCGAGGCGCCCGGGGACGTGCTCGGCGGGGGCGGGAGCGGGCCCCGGTTGAGCCGGCGGGCGCTGCTGGCCGGGGCCGGGGTGCTGGCGGTCGGCGGAGCGGTGTGGGCGCTGGGCCGCTCGGACGGCGGGCCGGTGCCGCAGCCGCCCCTCCCGGTGCCGACCGCGCTGTCCGGGCCGACGCCGCTGTGGACGTACCGGGGCGCGCAGGCGATGACCCCCGAGCGGCTGGTCGCCGCGCCGCGGCGCCCGGTGTTCCTGTCGAAGGCCGGGCTGCAGGTCCTCGACCCGGTCGGCGGCGGCCCCGGCAGGCTGGTGGTGTTCGACCCGCCTCCGCCCCCGAACTGGCCCAGCGACGCCGAACCGTCCGGCGGGAAGGTCGCGATCGGGCCGGACCACCTCTTCAGCGCCGAGTCGAAGGGCCACCTGGACGCCCGTCACCTCAGCGACCCGGCCGGCGACTGGAGCCTGCCACTGCCCGACGAGCTGTCCACCCGGCTCCAGCTCACCTGCGCGGCCACCGGCGTCCTCTACGGCTACGCCTGGGCCCCGTTCCGCCAGGAGGAGGTCTTCCCCGGCACCCGGGTCTTCGCCCTCGGGCTGGACGAGCGCACCGTGCTCTGGTCCGCCGCCGGCCCGCACCAGGAGCAGCCGGTCGCCCCCGCCCCCGGGGGCGGCACGGGCCTGCTGGCCTGCGCCCGCTCGCTCGGCGACGGCTCCGAACTGGCGGTCCGGGACGCCGCCACCGGGCGGGAGCTGTGGACCGCTCCCGGGCCGGAGGGACTGCGCTGGTGCGTCGCCTTCGGGGACGGCTTCCTCGTCCCCGACGGCACGGGCGGTGTGCGCGTGCTGGGCCCCGGCGGCGAGCCCTGCTGGACGCACTCCCCCGCCCGGGGCGAGTCCTGGCGGGCGCTGCCGCCCGTCCCGGACGGCGCCCGGGTGTTCGTCCCGCGTGACAGCGGCGTCGTCACCTGCAACGACCTGGCCACCGGCGCCGTGCTGTGGTCCCGCAGGCTGCCGTTCCCGCTGGACAGCCGCAGCCGTCCGCTGGTCGTCGGCGGCACCCTGTTCGTACCGGGCCCGGCGACCGCCGGGGTCTGCGCGATCGACGCCGCGACGGGGCGGCCGCGCTGGACCTTCCACGACTCCGGCCCGGGCCGGGACGTGTGGACCCTCGCCACCGACGGGACCCGCCTCTACGCCGGCCACGACGACGTCCTGCACGCGATCCCGACGGCCTGACGCCCCGCCCCCGTTGACCCGAACGGCCCGACGAACGGCAGGATGGCCTGGTGCAGGTACGCCCGATCTCCCCCGACAAGCTGGCCGAGCTGCTCGCCGACCGGATCACCGCGCTGCCCGGCTCCGGCGAGCGGTGGCTGCGGATCGCCGTGGACGGCGCCGCGGCCGCCCGGCCCGAGCTGCTGGCCGACGCCCTGGTGGAGCCGCTGCGGCTGCGCGGCCGCCCCTCGCTGCGGGTGTCGGCGGAGGGCTTCCTGCGCCCGGCCTCGATCCGGCTGGAGTACGGCCACCGGGACACCGACGCCTTCCACGACCTCTGGCTGGACGACGGCGCCCTGCTGCGCGAGGTGCTGGACCCGCTGGAGCCCGGTGGCAGCGGCCGGGTGCTGCCCTCGCTGCGCGACCCGGCCACCGACCGCTCGACCCGCGCGCCGTACGTCCAACTCCCGCCCGGGGGCGTACTGCTGCTGGACGGCGCGCTACTGCTCGGCCGGTGGCTGCCACTTGAGCTGACCGTCCATCTGGCGCTCACCCCGGCCGCGCTGGCCCGCCGCACCCCGGCCGACCAGCAGTGGACGCTGCCCGCCTTCGCCCGCTACGAGGCGGAGACCGGGCCGGCCGAAGCCGCCGACGTCGTCGTCCGGGTGGACGACCCGCGGCACCCGGCCCTGGTCGAACGGGTGTAGGCCCGGGGCGGCCGGTCCCGGCGGGGACCCGCCGGTCAGCCCCTGCCCGCCGGGGCCGGTCCGCGCTGGCAGTACGGGCACCAGAACACCGCCCGGTCGCGCGGGGCGTCGCCCTGGCGCCCGGTCAGGACGGGCGTGACGCAGCGCGGGCAGGGCCGCCCGGCCCTGCCGTAGACCCAGTGCCGGTAGCCTGGCCGGGTGTCGCCGGTGGTGATGTGGCCGGGGCGCAGCTTGTTGGCCTCCAGCATCTGCCGGGCGCGCTCCACCAGCCGGTCGGGGTGCGGGACTTCGCCGACCTCGGTCCACGGCGTCACCCCGGCCACGAAGCAGAGTTCGTTGGCGTAGACGTTGCCGATGCCGGCCAGGTTGCGCTGGTCGAGCAGGGCCTCGACGAGGGGACGGGCCGGGCGGGAGAGGAGCCGGCGGACGGCCTCGACCGGGTCCCAGTCGGGGCCGAGCAGGTCCGGGCCGAGGTGGCCGACGGCCCGCCGCTCGTCGGTGGTGCGCAGCAGTTCGACGACCGGGAGCCGGTAGCCGACGGCGGTGCCGTGCTCGGTGCCGAGGAGGGCGCGGATCTGCCAGGCGGGGCCTCCGCCCCAGCGCTCGCCTGGCCGGTAGACCTCCCAGCGGCCGTCCATCCGCAGGTGGGTGTGCAGGGTGAGGCCGCCTTCGAGGCGGGTGAGCAGGTGCTTTCCGCGCGGGCGGACCTCCAGCACCCGGCGCCCGGCGAGCGAGGCGGTCGCGTGCGCGGGCACCCGCAGTTCGGCGCTGGTCAGCAGCTGTCCGGCGAGGGCCTCGTGCAGCCGGACCGCCACGCGGTAGATGGAGTCACCTTCTGGCATGCCTCCATTCTGGTCCGCCGGGCGGTCCGGCGGGGGACCGCCCGGCGGCGGTCACAGGGAGTGGGCGCCACCCTCGACGTAGCCCTCGCGCACCACGACGACCGGGCACGGTGCGTGCTCGGTGACGTGGCGGCTGACCGAGCCCAGCAGCACGCCGGAGAAGCCGCCGAGGCCGCGGCTGCCCACGACCAGCAGCGCAGCGCCCTTGGCGACCTGCAGCAGGGCGCCCGCCGCGTTGCCGGGCACCACGCTCTCCCTGATCGGCACGCCCGCGTCCTGGCCGACGACCTTGGCGACGCTCTCCGAGAGGGTCTTCCCGGCGAGCCCCTCCGGGCTGTACACGTCGGCCGGCACGGCCGTGCCGCCCCAGCCGTAGAAGGCCGGGTACTCCCAGGCGGCGACCGCGTCGACGGTCCCGCCGACGGCCTTGGCATAGTCGACCGCCCAGCGCAGCGCCTGCTCCGAGGCGGGCGAGCCGTCCACACCGACGACGATCCGGGGCTTGCCAGTCATGCCGTGTCTCCTTCGGTTGCTCCTGCTCGGTCCCAACCCGCCAAACATAGATCAAATCGGACAAACGGTGGGCAATTGCCGCGCGGGATACGGCGATTCACGTCCTCCGACCTGCCCGGACGGGCCGCGGAGCCGCCGGGCGGCGGCTCCGCCGAGGCCCTCTCCGCTTTCCGGCCGACTCAACTGCGGTAGGCGGCCCAGGACTTGGACATCAGCTGGACCTGACCCGGGGTGAACTGGGTCATGCAGGAGTCGTAGCCGTAGTCCATGAAGTTGTGGATCGGGTCGAGCC
This sequence comes from Kitasatospora sp. NPDC059648, assembly GCF_042734825.1. NCBI lineage: Bacteria > Bacillati > Actinomycetota > Actinomycetes > Kitasatosporales > Streptomycetaceae > Kitasatospora > Kitasatospora sp. NPDC059648. The sequence goes on from NZ_JBHWDU010000070.1 coordinate 10,534, forward strand.
CACCGCCCGGGCAGCTGTGGCGGCCCTCGGGGCAGCCGTAACCGGGGGTGCGCTCGGGCGGGGTGTCGTCCACGTAGTCTCCCGGAAACAGGCAGCCGCCCTGGAAGGTGTGGAAGAGGCCGAGCCAGTGACCGATCTCGTGGGTGGCGGTGTTGCCCTCGTTGTAGTGCGTGGCAGGGCCGCCGGGCAGCGAATCGTCCAGGATGACCACGCCGTCGTCGGTCGGGCGGGAGCGGTAGGCGTCGGGGAAGGTCGACCAGCCGAGCAGGGACTCGCCGAGGTGGGCGGTGTACAGGTTCAGGGTGCCCTGGTCGCCCTTGCGCAGTGCGGTCTTCATCGCCTGCTCGGCGGCGGAGCCGGGCGTCATCCCGGTGTACCAGCCGGCGTTGTCGGTCCAGTCGGTGCCGGCCAGTTCGAAGTGGAACCGGGTCGGCGTGTTGCCCGCCCCCTGGCCACCGTAGGTGGCGTTCAGGTGGTCGATCTGGGCCGCGACGACGCCCCCGTCCAGCCGGCCGGCGCCCCCCGCGTGGATCACGTGGACGTACACCGGGATGCTGGTCGGGGCGGCGGCCAGCGGGACATGGGTGGCGCCGAGTCCGGCGAGCCGACCCGCCAGGTCCGCCTGCATCGCCCGGGCCCGGTCGGCGCTCACGACGTTCGGATCCCCGCCCGCCCGGCTGCCGGCCGGCTTGCGGGCCGCGGCGTCGGCGCCCTCGCACACGGTGGCCGCCACCGCGCGGTGCGGGGCCGGCGCCGCGAACTGGCTCAGGCCTGCCGCGGCGACCAGCGCGACGGCGCAGGGGAACAGGCGGGGGGCACGCGAGCGCACCCGGGCAGTACGGCGCATCAGCGCTCCTGAGGGGAGTTGACGGGGCTTCGGCCGCTCATCGGGCCCGCCCGCCGGTGGCCGGCGGCGACCGGCGCCCGGCGCGGACCCGCACGAGACTACGACGCCGAGAAGTCGATCTCCCGCAGGGCGCGCGCGGCGCCCCGGTCGAGTACCACGGCCGACGCACAGCCGGCCGGCGGCCGCCCCGCCCCGAGCAGTAGCCGCCGCAGCCGGGCGGCGGCGCCCCGGTGCCGGGCGAAGGCGTAGCGGGAGACCCGTCGCCCGCGCCGCCGCTGCCCGGCCCGGGCCTCGGCCGGGTCGGCGTCGAGCAGCAGCAGGTGCACCCGGCGGCCCTGCCGTTCGGCGGCCCGGGCCAGCCAGGCCCGGACGAAGGGCAGCGTGCCGCAGTCGTGCACCGCGAGCGGACCGCCGTCCAGCACCGCCCGGCGCAGCCGCCGGTAGTGGGCGAGCCGGACGAGCGGGCGGTAGAGCGCGTACGGGAGTCGGCCGGGCAGCCGGGCCGCGTACTCCTCCCGGACCAGCTGGGAGTCGACCAGCGGGGCACGCACGCAGCGGCGCATCAGGGTGCTCTTGCCGCTGCCGGGCAGGCCGGTGACGATCAGCAGGTCACCGGCGGGGTAGCGCAGGACGGCCGGACCGGGGCCGCGCAGCCCGTGCACGCCGGTGCGGACCACCCGGCTGCCGGTACCCCGGCCGTCGGCGGTGCGGGGCGGCGGCACCCGTGGCACCGCCGCCCGCGATGTTCGTACGCCCGTCACCCGGCCCCTCCCCCGCTGTTCCCGTCCCTGGAGCATGGCGCATTCCCAAGAACGAGTAAAGGTCCGTGGTCAGGGCGGGTGCGGACGACCCCGGCCAGGGGGTCGCTAGCCCAGCTGCGGGGCGACCCGGGAGGCGACCAGCTCCAGGTGGTCGAGGTCGCCCAGGTCCAGCACCTGGAGGTAGACCCGCTGGCTGCCCACCGCCGCGTACCGGCCGATCTTCTCCACGACCTCGTCCGGGGTGCCGGCCAGGCCGTTCTCCTTCAGCTCGGCCACCTCCCGGCCGATCGCGGCGGCCCGGCGGGCGATCTCGGCGTCGTCCCGGCCGACGCACAGCACCAGGGCGTTGGAGTACACCAGCTCGTCGGCCGAACGACCGGCCTGCTCGACGGCGGCCCGGACCCGGCCGAACTGGGCGGCGGTGTCGTCCAGCGAGGCGAACGGCAGGTTGAACTCGTCGGCGAAGCGGGCGGCCAGCGCGGGGGTGCGCTTCGGGCCGAGACCGCCGACCAGCACCGGGATGCGCTCCTGGACGGGCTTGGGCAGCGCGGGCGAGTCGGTGAGCGTGTAGTACTTCCCGGCGAAGTCGAAGGTGTCGCCGAGCCCGGTCCGCCACAGCCCGGTGATGATCTCCAGCTGCTCCTCCAGCCGCCCGAACCTCTCCTTCGGGAAGGGGATGCCGTAGGCGGCGTGCTCGGCCTCGTACCAGCCGGCGCCGAGGCCGAACTCGACCCGGCCGCCGCTCATCGCGTCGACCTGGGCGACCTGGATCGCGGTGACGCCCGGCAGCCGGAAGGTGCCGGCGGTCATCAGGGTGCCGAGGCGGATGGTGCTGGTGTCGCGGGCGAGGCCGGCCAGGGTGATCCAGGCGTCGGTGGGGCCGGGCAGGCCGTCGACGCCACCCATCTTCAGGTAGTGGTCGGAACGGAAGAAGGCGCTGAAGACCCCGAGTTCCTCGGCGGTGCGGGCCACCCGCAGGAGGGTGTCGTAGCTCGCGCCCTGCTGCGGCTCGGTGAAGATGCGAAGATCCATGCGGACCATTCTGGTACGGACCGCCGGTTCGGGAACACAGGGAACAGGCCGGGCCACGGAACGTCCCGAAGGTGGCCAAGGTCTCAGCACGGAACCGTCACGGCCCGGCCTGCCCGCTCGGCGGCTCGCCTACCGTGGACGGATGTTCGCGACCCCCGACGAGTCCTACCGGCCCTCCCCCGACGGGCCGGCCGACTGCCCGCTGCCCGGCATCGTGACCGCCTTCACGCCCCGGCTGGCCGAGTTCGCCTTCGAGCCCGGCTTCGTGGCGGCGGTCGACCAGCACGCGGCGATGCTGCGCGAACTGCTGTACGCGCAGGGGCCGGAGCTCGCGCCCCGACCCCTGGACCGTGAGGAACTGTCGGACTACGCGCTGGGCTTCCTGGACGCGCTCACCGAGATCGGCTGGCGGGAGCCGGTCGGGTACGACTACGCCGTCACCCGGCTGACCGCGATCTGCTGGCTGGTGCGCGAGCAGGGCCTGCTCGGGGCGTGACGGCTGCCGGCCCTCAGCGGTCCTGACCGGGGTCGAGGCCCGCGGTCGGCGGGTGGCCCGGTCCGGTCTCGGTGGTCGGCCGCACCGGCTGGTTGGCCAGCGCGTCGGAGCGGCCGGCCTGGTAGGCGCTGCCGCGCAGCCGGGCGGTCTCCTGCTCGGCGTTGTCGAGCCACCGCTCCCAGCGCTGGCGCATCGGCATGATCAGGCCGCCGCCGACGCCGACCACCAGCACTCCGGTGATGGTGGCGAGCGCGGCGATCAGCACCGGCCCGGTGATCGCGGTCGCGATCCCGACCTGGCCGAGCGCCGCGATCACTCCGAGCGCCACGATGAATCCCCAGGTCACCGTCGAGACGGTGCGGCCGTACGAGGCGCCGGACAGCGCGGTGCCGACGATGTCGCGCACGGCGTTGGCGGGGGCCATCGCCACCACCACGATCGCGACCGCGACGATGGCCCTGGGGAGCCAGGCGACGATGCCGTGGATCATCGCGCTGATCGGGTTCGGGCCGAAGACGCCGAACGCCAGCTGCAGGGCCATCAGCAGGATCGCGTAGTAGACGATCTTGCAGATGATGCCGGTCATGTCGTACTTCGAGCCGCTCAGGTAGCGGGCCATCCCGGCCCGCTCGGCGACCCGCTCCGACCCGATCCGGCGCAGCACCCGGTCCAGGACCCCGGCGATCGCCCTGGCCACGATCCAGCCGATCGCCAGGATCACCACGAAGGCGATGAACTGCGGAATGACCTTGGCGATCTTGGACCAGGCCTGGGTGAAACCCGACCCGAAGTCGACGGAGAGTGCGAGCTGCTGAGCCACGGAGTCCTCCACCCGGTGACACTGCGCCAGGACGGCGCGGTCGACCCCCACCCTTCGTGGATAGCAGCACCCCGCCCCTCCCGCGCGCGCCCGGTCGGCCGGGATGCTTCCCTCGGGTGAACACCCCGGTCGTACGCCCGCGTACAGTGGCGGTCCGGGCCGGGGCCCGGGCGGTGACGTGTGACGGGTCGCGAGTGGCGGAGCTGGGCGGTGCAGAGGTGATCGGAAGCAGTACGGGCGCGGCCGCCCACGACGCGCTGCGCTGGCGGGTGCGCCCCCCGGCGGCCCGGGCCGCCGTCCTCGTCCTGCACGGTGGCGAGGAGCACAACCTCGCCCGGCCCCGCCCGCTGAACCTCCCGCTGCTGCGCATGCACGGCTTCATCCGCGCGCTGACCAGGGCGACGGCGGGCGCCGACATCGCCCTCGGCACCGTCCGCTACCGCCACCGCGGCTGGAACGGCGCCCGCGCCGACGCCGCCAGGGACGCCCACGCCGCGCTCGACGAACTCGCCGCGACCCTCGGCCCGGTGCCCACCGTCCTGGTCGGCCACTCCATGGGCGGCCGCGCCGCCCTGCGGGCCGGTGGCCACCCGGCCGTCACCGGCCTGGTCGCCCTCGCTCCCTGGTGCCCCGCCGAGGATCCCTGCGACCACCTCGCCGACCGTGACGTCCTGCTCCTGCACGGCGACCGCGACACGGTCACCCCACCCGCCGACACCCGCGCCTTCGCCGCCCGCAGCCGCGCCGCCGGCGCCCGCGTCTGCGGCTACACCGTCACCGGCAGCGGCCACGCCATGCTCCAGCGCATCCCCGACTGGCACCGCGCCACCGCCCGCCTCACCACCGCGCTCCTCGGCCTCCACGCCTTCCCCGCCGAAACCGCCTCCGCCCTCGCCCTCCCACCCACCTCCCCCGAGGCCCTCACCCTCCCCCTCCCCCGCCAGCCCCGCACCACCCCCACCCGGCCGACCCTCACCTGACCCCCGGGCGAGGCCGGTGCCGGAGCGGCCGCCGTCGGCGCGCCACCTCCTGCACCCACCACGCCCGGGGAGTGTTATGAACTCGGTGGACACCCTGCTGGCGCCCGGGCACGGCCGCCGCCGGCGGGCCCGCTACTCGGTGGGTGGGGTGGGGAGGCGGCCGGCGAGGAGGGCTCGGCCCAGGGGGGTGGGCCGGTGGATGACGGTGCGGCCGGTGCGGTCCTTGGCGGTGAGGCCGGAGTCGGCGAGGACGGTGGCGTGTTCGCTGGCGGAGGCGGTGGAGATGTCGAGGAGGCCGGCCAGGTCCTTGGTGGAGCAGGGGCCGTGGGTGGCGATGGCTTCCAGGGCGGCGGCGCGGGTCTGGCCGAGCAGGGCCGTGAGGGTGCGGCTGGGTGTGGGTTCGGACTCGGGTTGCAAGGGGCCGCTGATCCTCGCCGGGTAGAGGAGGACGGGCTGTTGGTGCGGGTCCTCGAAGCGGGCGATGACGGGGCGGCGGGGGCCGAACACGCAGGGCTGGAGCAGGAGCCCGCGGCCGTCCAGCCGGACGTCGTGCCGACAGCCGTTCGCGAGCGGGAAGCTGAGGACGGGGCGGCGCCAGGACACGGCCGGGTGCAGCGAGTTGAGCACCTGCTCCGGTTCGGTGATCCGGCGGCGGCGGCCGTGCTCGGTGGTGACGATGGTCTCGATCTGCCGCCGGTAGGGGTCGATCGCGCGGGTCTGGTACTCGGCGGTGACGTTGCCGAGCAGCTTCCTGGCCCGCCGGTCCCCCGCGGCGACGCCCCGGGCGAAGGCGCTCAACTGCCGTTCCCCGCCGACGGACCGCAGGTGGTCGCGGAGCGGTTCCTCGGGTGCGTCGGCGGTGGCGCTCTCGGTGGCGCCGGGGTCCCGGCGTACGGCGAGGAACTCCGGGATCGCCGAGGGGGTGTAGAGGTCGAAGAGCAGTGCGGTGCGCGGGTTCCAGGACGCCCGCAGCCGGTTGCGCCAGACCTGGAAGCGCGGGTCGCAGCGGCCGCTGACCAGGGCGTGGACACTGAGGGACAGCTCCATCGACATGTCGGGGCGCTCCGCGACCCGGATGCGGTCCAGGTCGTCCGTACCGAAGAGGATTCGCAGCACGGATGCGATCGTCACCCCGAGGGCGCCCGGTCCGCAAGACCGTTCGGCGAGAACCGAATCCATGGCGGAACGGGCCGCCCCCGGCGAGACTCGCCCCACCGGCGGGGGGTGCGGATGACGGACCGGGCCCGCCGCCGCGGGCGGGACCGTCCGTGAACGACCGGCACCGACCGGGCTCAGCCCAGGTCGGCGGCCGACTCCGCCACCACCCCGTAGAGGTCCCCGACCGTGGCGAGCGCGCCCCGGTGGATCTGGGCGGCGGTGAGCTCCGCGGCGCCGGACCGCAGCGGGCGGGTGGCGCAGGCGTCGGCGACGACGGTGGGGCGGTTGCCGCGCAGGAAGGCCCCGGCGGTGGTGAAGGCGACGCACATGTGGGTCATGAATCCGGCGATCACGACGTCCTGGTGTCCGGCCGCGTCCACCAGCTCACCCAGGTCGGTGCCGACGAAGGCGTCCGGCGCCTGCTTGACGACCACCCGCTCGCCGTCGGCGGGGGCGACGTCCGGGTGGATCCGCCCGACCTCGGCACGGACGTCGTACGGGGTGCCCGGGCCGCCGTCGTTGACGACGTGGATGACGGTGGCACCGGCAGCCCGGGCCCGGGCGAGCAGGTCGGCGCCCGCGTCGAGGGCCGCGCGCCAGCCGGTCAGTTCCATGACGCCGCGGGTGTAGGTGTTCTGGTAGTCGATCAGGAGCAGCGTCGCCGCGCCGAGCACGGCGGGCTTGTCGTCGAGGCCGTTGAGGGTGCGCAGAGTGGTGGTGGGCATGGCTGTACCGCCTTCGTCGCATGGAGGGGGTTTCGCAGGTCACGCCGGGTGCGGCCTGCCTCTGGAACGCTACGGGCGGGCTCGGCATGGCGGCAATGCCGTCTAGCATGCAGATTCCGACATCGAGGGGGCAGCGCGTGGAGAAGCGGCTGATCGTCATCGTCCTGTTCGAGGGCGTCGACCTGCTGGACGTCACCGGACCGCCGGAGGTGTTCTCGCTGGTCCGGCGGGAGACGGCCGACGCGACCGGCTACCGGGTGGTGCTGGCCGCCGCGACCACCGAGCCGGTCACCACGGCCGCCGGGGTGCGGATCCTGCCCGACCTGACCTTCGACCAGGCCGCCGCCGCGGGGGGCATCGACACCCTGCTGGTGCCGGGGGCCGTGGAGGTGGACGGCGGGCGGGTCCGCGCACTCACCGACCCGGCGGTGGTCGACCACGTCCGCACCCTGGCCGCCCGGACCCGCCGGGTCGCCTCCGTCTGCGTCGGCGCGCACCTGCTGGCCGCCGCCGGGCTGCTGGACGGCAAGCGGGCGACCACCCACTGGTCGACCGCGGCCCAACTCGCCACCGAGTACCCGAGGATCGAGGTGGACGCCGACCCGATCTTCATCCGCGAGGGCGAGGTCTGGACGGGTGCGGGCATCAGCGCCTGCCTGGACCTGTCGCTCGCGCTGGTCGCCGAGGACTTCGGCGAGGAGCTCGCCCTGCGGGTCGCCCGGCAGCTCGTGATGTACCTCAAACGCCCCGGCGGCCAGAGCCAGTTCAGCGTGCCGCTGGAGCCGGTCTCCACCACCCGACGGATCGAGGAGCTGCGCCACCACATCCTGCGCAACCTCTCCGGCCGGCTCACCGTGCCGGCCCTCGCGGCCCACGCGAACGTCAGCGAAAGGCAGTTGGTGCGGATCTTCAAGGCCGAACTGGGCACCACCCCGAGCGCCTACGTCGAGTCGGCCCGGGTCGAACTCGCCCGCCACCGGCTGGAGTCCGGCGACGACACCCTCGAACGCATCGCCACCGCCTGCGGGTTCGGCACCACGGACACCCTGGTGCGCGCCTTCCGCCGCCGCCTGGACACCACGCCGACGGACTACCGCCGGCGCTTCCGCACGGTCACGCCGCCGCCGGCCGGACGGTGAACGAGTACCGGGTCACGCCGCCGCCAGCCGGACGGTGAACACGGTACGGCCGGGCCGGCTGGCCGCCTCGACCGTGCCGCCGTGCGCCTGCACCACGGCCCGGACGATGGACAGGCCCAGCCCGGTCGAACCGGTGGCCCGGGAGCGGGCGCGGTCTCCCCGGACGAACCGCTCGAAGACCCGCTCCAGCAGCTCCGCCGGAATCCCGGGGCCCTCGTCGGTGACGCTCAACCCCACGCCGCCGGGCGTGCGTTCGAGGCACAGCTCGACCGCCGTACCGGCCGGGGTGTGGGTGCGGGCGTTGGCCAGCAGATTGGCCACCACCTGGCTCAGCCGGTGCTCGTCCCCGCGCACCAGCACCGGTTCCTCCGGCAGTACCAGGCGCCAGCGGTGGTCCGGCCCGGCCGCCCGGGCGTCGGCCACCGCGCCCAGCACGATCCGGGTGAGGTCCACCTCGTCCTCGGCCAGCGGGCGGCCGGCGTCCAACCGGGCGAGCAGCAGCAGGTCCTCGACGATCGCGCCCATCCGCAGCGCCTCGGCGTCGATCCGCTCCAGCGAGTGCCGCACCTCGGCGGGCACCTCGCCGGGGTGACACAGCGCCAGCTCGGCGTGGCCGCGGACGGCCGCCACCGGGGTGCGCAGCTCATGGCTGGCGTCGGCGGCGAAGCCGCGCAGCCGCTCCTCCACCGCGTGACGGCGGGCCAGCGCGTCGCCGACGTGGCCGAGCATCCGGTTGAGCGCCGCGCCGACCCGGCCGACCTCGGTGCGCGGATCGTCGTCCGGCACCCGTTCGGCGAGCATCACCTCGCCGCTGGCCAGCGGCAGTGCGCCGACCCGCTCGGCCATGCCGACCACCCGCCGCAGCGGGCGCAGCGAGAAGCCGACCCAGACCGCCCCGGCGGCACCGGCCGCGGTGACGGCGATCGCGAAGACGGTCAGCTCCAGGGTCTCCAGCCGCCCCACGGTCTCCTCGACGGGGTGCAGCGGGAGTCCGCAGAGCAGTACGTCGCCGTCCCGGCCGGCCACCGCGCGCACCCGGTAGCGGTGCAGCGTGCCGCCGAGGTCGAGGGTGCGCGCCGGGCCGCCGGGCGGCAGGGCGGCGAGCGTGCGCTGCTGGGCGGGCGAGAAGACGACCCGGTCGTCCGGGTCGTCGGGGTCGGGGTCGTCGGCGTCCCCATCGACGACCCCGGCGGCGGTGACCCGGCCGTCCAGGAGCCGTACGCCCAGGGTGCCGGGGGACTGACCCCGGGTGTCGGGCGCCGCGCCCGTACCCGCGTACTCCAGGCTCGCGGCGTAGCGGCCACCGGCCTCGACGAGCTGCTGGTCGAGCCGGTCGACCAGGAAGTGGTCCAGGGCGGCGGAGGTGGCGAAGCCGACGGCGGCGCAGGTGACCACCAGCAGCACCAGCAGGCCGGCGATCAGGCGGGCACGCAGGGTGCGGGGGAACAGCCCCTTCAGGAGGCGCACCGCACGGCTCACGGCGCGGCCTTGATCAGGTAGCCCGCGCCGCGCACGGTGTGGATCATCGGGCTGCGGCCGGCGTCCAGTTTCTTGCGCAGGTAGCTGATGTACAGCTCCACGATGTGCGCCTGCCCGCCGAAGTCGTAGGACCAGACCGCCTCCAGGATCTGCGCCTTGCTGAGCACCTGCCGGGGGTGGCGCATCAGGTGGGCGAGCAGTGCGTACTCGGTCGGGCTGAGCTCGATGGTCTCGCCGTCGCGGGTCACCTCGCGGGCCCGGTCGTCCAGGACCAGGTCGCCGAGCACCAGGGCGTGCGCGGGCGGGCCGCCCGGCCCGGCCGGCGGGGCGGCCCGGCGCAGCAGTCCGCGCAGCCGGACGACCACCTCGGCCAGGCTGAACGGCTTGGTCACGTAGTCGTCGCCGCCCGCCGCGATGCCCGCGATCCGCTCCTCGACGGCGTCCCGGGCGGTGAGGAAGAGCACCCGTACCTCGGGCTGCTCGGCGTGCACCCGGCGCAGCACCTCCAGGCCGTCGAGGTCGGGCAGCATCACGTCCAGCACCACGGCGTGCGGGCGCCACTGCGCCGCCTCCCGGACGGCCTCCAGGCCGGTGGTGGCGCCGCGCGCCTGCCAGCCCTCGTAGCGGACGGCGCCGCAGACCACCTCGACCAGGTCCGGTTCGTCGTCGACGACCAGGACGCGCCAGTCCGGGCGGTCGTCCGGGCGGTCGGCGGTGTCGTCCATCGTGCTCCCTCGGGTCGGCGGTGGGCGACGCCCATTCTGGCCCGCCGCGATGAGAAACCCGTGAGATCACCGAAGCTCGTTCGTGAGCCGTTACACCACTGCTGACCTGCGGAGATGCAACTCCGGGAGGGTACCGGGGCCGGCCTTCCTCAGAGGTGACTCAGAGCTTGCGGTGCGATCGTGGACCACCCCGGCGGGGCCGTGCCGCCGCCGGGAGTCGAGGAGGACCCCGATGACCACTGCCACCGCACCGAAGTCCCGGCCCGCACCCGCCGGCCCGCGCCACCGGGCGGCGGCCCACCCGCCGCTCGCCCTGCCCCCGAACGCGGCGCTCGCGATGATCGCCGCGGGGGCGCTCGGCGTGCTCGGGCTGTGGTGGGTGAACACCGCCTCGGTGGTCGGCGCGGCCGGGTGGCTGACCGGCGCCGGGCGGATCACCGGCCTGCTCGCCGGGTACGCCGCGCCCGTGCTGCTCCTGCTGATGGCGCGGCTGCCGCCGGTGGAGCGCGGGGTCGGCGCCGACCGGCTGGCCCGCTGGCACGCGTACGGCGGACGCTGGCTGGTCGCCCTGGTCGCGGTGCACGTGCTGACCGTGATCTGGGGCTACGCGCTCACCGACGGGCGCGGGCTGGTCGGCGAGGGCGTGGAGATCGTCTTCCACTACCCCGAGATGATCAAGGCCTCCCTGGGCACCCTGCTGATGCTCGGCACCGGCCTGGTCTCCGCCCGGGCGGCGCGCCGCCGGCTCTCCTACGAGACCTGGTACTACCTCCACCTGGCCACCTACCTCGCGGTGGCGCTCGCCTTCGCCCACCAGCTGGCCACCGGTGCCGACCTCGGCGGCGGACCCGGCCAGGCCGCCTGGTACGCGCTCTACTTCGGCACGGCGGCGCTGCTCGGCTGGTTCCGGCTGCTGCGGCCGTGGCTGCTCGACCGGCGGCACGGCCTGCGGGTGGCCGAGGTGCGACCGGAGGGCCCGGGCGTGGTGTCGCTGTTCCTGTCCGGCCGACGGCTGGACGAACTCCGCGCCGAGCCCGGCCAGTTCTTCCGCCTGCAGTTCCAGGCGCCCGGGCTGCGCTGGGCCGCCAACCCGTACTCGCTGTCCGCGCCGCCGCGTCCGGACTTCCTCCGCTTCACCGTCAAGGACCTCGGCGGGCACAGCGCCGCCGTCGCCGCGCTGCGGCCGGGCACCCGGGTACGGGCCGAGGGGCCGTACGGGGCGTTCACCGGTCGGCAGCAGCGACAGCGCCGGGTGCTGCTGCTCGGGGTCGGGGTGGGGATCACGCCGCTGCGGGCGCTGTTCGAGACCCTGCCGGGCGACGTCACGCTGGTGCAGCGGGCGCGACGGGCGGAGGACGTGCTGTTCCGGGCCGAGCTGGCCGAGGTCGCCCGGCGGCGCGGCGCGGTCGTGCACGAGCTGCTCGGCTCGCGGGAGCAGGTCGGGGACCTGGGCGCGGCGCTCGCGCGGCTGGTGCCGGGCCTGGCCGAGCACGAGGTGTACCTGTGCGGGCCGGAGGCCGTCGCCGAGGAGGCCGTGCGCGCGCTGCGGGCGGCCGGGGTGCGGGCGGGGCGCATCCACCGGGAGTCCTTCGTCTTCTGAGCCCGTCCCCACGGCCCCCGCCACCACCACACGTTCGAGTACCCGTTCCGGAGGAGTTGTCCTGCCATGCGCCGAGCCGTCGTCACCAGTGCCGCCACCGCTGCCGGGGTGGTGCTGTTGCTCTCGCTCAAACCGCACGAGGCGACCGGGTCCGCGCCGGTGATCAGCTCGGGGTCGGGCTCCGGGTCCGGGACCACCGGCGCCGCCGACACCTCCCCGGCCCCGTCCGCCTCCCCCGCGCCCGCCGCGGGTGGCGGCGCCACCCGGAAGGTCAGCGGGGACACCGTGAACACCCGGTACGGCCCGGTCCAGGTGCAGGTCACCCTCGCCGGCAGCCGGATCACCAGCGTCGACGTGGTCAAGTACCCGACCCAGGACCGCCGGGACCGCGAGATCAACGCCGACGCCCTGCCCGTGCTCAACCAGGAGGCGATCTCCGCGCAGAACGCCCGGATCGACGCGGTCAGCGGCGCGACCTACACCAGCGACGGCTACATCCGCTCGCTGCAGAGCGCCCTCGACCGGGCGAAGGGCTGAGGCTCCGGTGCTGCGGCACGCCGAGCCCGTGATGGGCACCGTCTTCTCGATCGCCGTCCGCGACCCCGGGCCGGACACCGCCGGGGCGATACGGCGGATCGTCGAGCGGCTGCACCGGATCGACGCGGTGTTCTCCACCTACCGGCCGGACAGCGACATCAGCCGGCTCGGGCGCGGCGAACTCGCCCCGGACGACTGCGACCCCGAGGTGCGCACGGTGCTCGCCGCCTGCCGCGAGGTGGCGGCCGAGACCGACGGCTACTTCACCGAACGGCCCGGCGGACGGCTCGACCCCAGCGGCTGGGTCAAGGGCTGGGCGATCGAGGAGGCCTCCCGGCTGTTGCGCGACGCCGGTGCCCGGCAGTACTGCGTCAACGGCGGCGGGGACGTCCAGACCTGCGGCGGACCGTGGCGGATCGGCGTCGCCCAGCCCGGGAAGCCGGGCATGATCGCCGCCGTACTGGCCGGCAGTGACCTGGCCGTGGCCACCTCCGGCACAGCCGAGCGCGGCGCCCACGTCCTCGACCCCCGCACCGGCCGCCCGGCGGACGGCCTCGCCTCGCTCACCCTGGTCGGCGCCCCGGGCACCGGCATCGCCCGCACCGACGCCTGGGCGACCGCCGCCTTCGCGATGGGCCCCGACCGCGCGCTGGCCTGGGCGGCCCGGCAGCCGGGCGTGGAGGCGCTCGCCGTACTGCCGGACGGGAGCAAGCGCTGGACGTCCGGGCTGCCCGGGCACCTCCCGCCCTCCGGGCCGACCGACTGGCAGCCGGCCGCCGCACACTGACCGGCCCGCGCCGACTCGGCTAGCGTGAGGCCCCGGGGGGCAGCCAGCCGGTCTGGATCAGGGTTCCGGACAGGTGCTTCTGGGTCACCCGGACCCCCCGGCCCGGCGGGAGGAGCCGGGGCGCCGCGAGTCCCAGGAGGGGGCCTTCGTCCCCGTCCCCGGAGAGCAGCACGCCGTGGGCCCCGTGGGTGCACACCGCGCGGAGGAACGGTTCGGTCGGACGGGCCCGGCCGGCGCCTTCGGAGCGGCGGGCGACGATCACCCGCAGTCCCAGTTCCCGGGCCTGCGGCAGGAACTCGACGAGGGGCGACAGGGGGTCCTGCCCGTTGGCGGTGACGAGGTCGAGGTCGTCCACGACGAGGAAGACGTCCTTGTGCCGCCGCCGGCCGGGCACGGTCTGCGGTACGTCCGGCGTACGGCCGGCGGCGGCCACTCGCAGGATCCGCACCAGGGTGTCCACACCCGACGCGCTCGACGCGTAGTGGACGAGGTACTCGGGTGGCACCTCGTGGATCAGCGTGCGGCGGAAGTCGGCGACCAGGAAGCCGACGCGGTCCGCGGGGTAGCGCTCGGTGAGCTGCTTGACCAGCAGCCGGAGAAGGGCGGTCTTCCCGGCCCCCTCGTCACCGAACACGGCGAACAGCGGGTCGGTGTCGAAGTCGACGAAGACCGGGGCCCCTTGGACCGCGTCCACTCCGATCGCCACGCCCCGGAGCGCGTCGCCGCGCGGGAGCCGGTCGGCGTCGACCACGGCGGGCGCGGCGGAGCCGCCCGGCGGCACGATGAGCGCCTCGGCCCAGCCGGGCCTGCGGAGTTGGCGGTCGTCCGCCAGGATCATCCGGTGCAGCCTCGCCACCACCGGACCGGGCGCGGCCCCGAACTCCTCCCGCAGCCCGGCCTGCAGGCGGCCGTAGGCCTCCAGTGCCTCGACCTGCTGCCCGCAGCGGTGGAGGGCGAGCATCAGCAGCGCGCACAACCGCTCGCGCAGAGGATCCTCGGCAACCAGCAGTTCGAGTTCCGTCACGAGCTCCAGGTGCCGCCCGAGCGCCAGCCCGGTGGCGTACAGGTCCTCGGTGGCCGCCATCCGCCGCTCGTTCAGCCGGGTGCGCTCCCCGGCGGCGTACGGCCCCGGAAGGCCGTCCAGCGCGGGGCCCTCCCAGAGGTCGAGCGCGGACCGCACCAGCGTGTGCGCCGTCGAGAGGTCGCCGGTCCTCTCCGCCGACACGGCCGTGGCGAGCCGCTGCTCGAAGACGGCCGCGTCGATCGAGCCCGAGAAGGCGTTCATCCGGTAGCCGCCGGCCACCGCCTGGAGGATGTCGGCCGAGCCGCGCGGCTCGGCGCCGTCGCCCAGAACGGAACGCAGCCGGAAGACGTAGGTGTGCACCGCCGCCACGGCCTGGGGTGGTGGCTGGTCGCCCCAGACGGCGTTGACCAGGCTCGCGGGGGAGACCGGCTCGGGGGAGTGCAGGAGCAGGGCGGCGAGGACCGCCTGCTGCTGCGGTGAACCGAGCAGGAGAACCGGCTGCTCGTCCCGCCAGACCCGCAGCGGACCGAGCAGCGAGTAGCGCAGCCGGGAGCGGACCGGTCCGACCAGGTCCCAGGCCCGTTCGTACAGTTCGTTGATCCGGAGCCGTTCCAGCTCGGCCGACGGCCCGGGCAGGTCGGCCAGCGGCGCGCCCTGCCAGAGGGCGAGTGCCTCCTGGGCGTGCCGTCGGGCCCCGGCCGGGTCGGCGGCCGAGTGCGCCCACTCGGCGCGTTCCACGGCCTGCTCGAAGAGGACGACGTCGATCTGGTCGGAGGCCACGGTCATCAGCCAGGTGCGACCGTCCGACAACTCCTCCAGCGCCACCCGGGAGGCCGTGGGCGAGTTGAGCACGCGCTGCAGCTCCTGCACGTGGAACCACACCGCGTCGAGCTCGGCGGCGGCCGGGTGCTGCGGCCGTACCGCCTCGATCAGGACCTCTGCCCGGACCGGACGGTCGCGGTACTTCAGCAGCGCGGCGAGCACCGCCCGCCGTTCCGGGGGCCCGAGGTCGACCGGCTCGTCCCCCCGCCAGGCCCGCACCTCCCCGAGCAGCGTGAACCTGAGCGGGAGTTCGGGCGTGCGGTCGGGCTGCCGCAGGACGCCCGAGTCGGCGATCCGCCTGGCGACCTCGGCGGCGGAGGACGGCCGTCGGCGCGGGCTCGGGTGCAGCAGGTCGCGGACGAGCCCGCGCAGGGCCTCGGGCATGCCGGTCTCCTGGAGCACGCCGCCCAGGGCGTAGAGGTCACCGGCCGGGTCGACCGGAACGGCCGGCCCGCCGAGGTGGATCCCGAAGTCGCAGAGGGCCGGGCTGCCGTCCGGGCGGATGAGGATGTTGGCGGGCTCGATCCGGCCGTGCGCGAGCCCCTGGCCGTGGAGGTACTCCAGCGCCTCGGCCACGCCGTGGGCGATCGCCGCGGCCTCGGACGGGGGCAGCGGGCCCGCGTCGAGCAGGCTCCTCAGGTCGGGTCCGTCGACGAACTCGTGGACCAGGTAGAGGCGTTCGGCATCGACAC
This sequence comes from Kitasatospora sp. NPDC059648, assembly GCF_042734825.1. NCBI lineage: Bacteria > Bacillati > Actinomycetota > Actinomycetes > Kitasatosporales > Streptomycetaceae > Kitasatospora > Kitasatospora sp. NPDC059648. Next base: position 26,158 of record NZ_JBHWDU010000070.1, read on the forward strand.
CGGCGCTGTGGCAGGCGACGAGGCCCGGGTGGTCGAGCTGGGCGAGCCGTGCGGACTGCGCCAGGAACTCGTCCGCGTCCAGGGCGGCGAGGCGGTCCCGGCCGACGGTCTTGACCGCGACCGCGACGCCGTCCCGCTCGTCCCTGGCCCGCCACACCTCGCTCTGCCGCCCCTGGGCGATCCGCTCGACCAGGCGGAAGCGCTGGGCGAGCAACGGCTGTTCGATCTCACGCCGCCGGTCGCCGCGCCAGCGGCCCTCGAACTCCCAGATGTGGACATGGGTGTCCCGGTCGCCGACCGACGCGAGCACGCAGCGGCGCTCGTCGCCGGTGATCCCGACGATCGTCCGAGCCCGGCCGGGGTCGACGACGGCGGCGGCGAAGAACTCGACGGTCGAGGGGTCGTCGGGCTGCCAGCGGTGCAGCCGTCCCGTCGGGTCGACGCCGACCAGGAGCGAGCGCCCGTCCGGCTGGGACAGCACGGTCATCGCCCAGGAGCGGTGGCCGCCGGGGAGGCCGGGCAGTTCCGGGGCCCCGGGGCTGACCCCGGGATTCCACAGGTGCATGACGCCGTGGGGATCCGCCGCCCAGATGTACTGATTTCCGTCCGGGTGGACGAGGGAGGCCAGGGCCGCCGGCAGTACGGGAAGGCCCGGCTGGTTCATCACGAGGGAACCGCCGTCGATGGACCAGAAGGTGAATCCGCCGTCGACGTCCGCCGTGCAGAGGTATGCGGCCGGCTGGCCGCTCACCTCGGTCAGGGCGACGATTTCCGGGCGGGGATCGTCGAGCGCCAGCGGCGGCTTGGCCTCCTGCCCGGTCGTCGTGTCGATGTAGTGGATCAGGCGGTCGGCTCCGTACACGGCGAGGAGGACCGTACCGTCGCCGCCCGGGTCCCGCACGGCCGCCATCGCCAGGGCCGGGCTGGGCAGTCGGAAGCTCCGGACGGTGGAGAAGGAGTCCCCCGACCCGGCCGCCCCGGTCAGGACGGCCAGTTGGGCGTCGAGCTGCCAGGCCGCCAGTTCGTCCGGGCGACGGGGCATCCGGTCGAGCAGGTGCTGGAACTCCTGGGCGTGCTCGATCCGCTGGTAGGCGTCGCCGAGTCGGTGGCGGACCTCCTCGCGCAGCTCGGCCTCGGTGAGGAAGCCGAGGGTGATGGTCGTCGCCGAGTCGAGGGAGCCCATCCCCTCGACCGAGTCTGCGGTGATGATCAGGCAGCCCGCTTCGGAGAAGTCGATCAGGTGGGCGAGTTCGCGGGAGTGGAAGGCGTCCGGCTGAAGACCGTCCACGACGATCAGCCAGTTCGGATGGTCTCCGACCAGTTCGCCCAGGAAGGCGGAGCGGTCCGCGCCGAGGGCGGTCCTCAGCCGGATGAAGCCGCTCGCCAGCGCATCGGCGGTGCGCCCGTCGATGCGGTGGACGAAGGAGTGACGGTCGCCGTGACGCCGGAGGTACTCCTGGACGAGGCGGCGCCTGCCCATGCCCGCGGCAGCCTCGACCACCACCAACCGGGTCTGCGTGCCACTCGGCGCGCATGCCTGCGCGAGCAGTCGGAGTTCACGCTCCCGGCCGATGATGCGGGGCGGGTCCGGAGGACTCACCACGGGCGGTACCGGTGTCAGCAGCTCCCGCCGGACCGCGGACCGAAGCCCCGCCACCTCGCCCAATGTCCTTGCCAGCGAGGCGTGCTGGCCGCCCGCACCGGCCAGCACCCGCGCCGCGACCTCCGCGAAGGGCCGGCTGCGCTCCGGCAGCGGGTGCCGGGCCTCCCCCGGCGAGGCGGCCAGGGCGCGGAAGTCGAGCGTTCCGCCGAAGGTCGCCGCGACCCGCCCCGAGACCTTGGCGAGCACCTGGTCCAGCACGCGTACCGACTCCGTCCGGGTGAGCTCCCCCAGCAGTTCCTCCCGTACGTCGTCGACGAAGTCGTACACCACCTCGTCCGGGTCGGCGGCCTTCGCCCGTACCTCGATCAGCCCGGACAGGAACAGCTCCGCCAGTTCCCGCTGCCCCGACTCCGGCACGGTCGCCCGCTGGACCAGCCGCATCACCGGCAGGCTCAGCGGAGCCGCCGCCAGGTGGCAGGCGAGCCGGTACGCGTTCGGGGAGCTGCCGGCCCGGAAGGCGGCGACCCGGTCGGCGGCGGTGCGCGGGGCGGAGGTCCGGGCACGCGGGCGCTGTGGGCGGGGGACGCCGCTGAGCGGCGCGGCGAGCAGGGGCGTCCAGCCGGCCGTACGGCCCGCGGTGAGATCGGCCCACGGGGCGAGCCAGTCGGCGTCGATCTCCAGCACCGGCAGCCAGCGCACCGCGGCCCGGGCCGCCGCCCCAGCCCTGCCGCGGGGGATGCCGGGCAGGGCGGTGTCGGTGCGCAGGACGGGGGCGGGCCGGCCGTGGGTGGCGGCCCTGGCCTCGACCGGGGCGGCGCGCAGGGCGGTGCGGTGCCAGAGACGGCGGGGCAGCACCTGGAGGGCGGCGGCCGGGCCGGTGGTGGTGGCGCGGGCGAGGAAGGGCACCAGTTCGCCGCCGTACCAGGCGGGTCCGACGCCGTCGGTCAGGACGAGCAGGATGCGGCGCCCGTGCGGGTCGGCGAGCGGGCGGGACCAGTTCCGGTCGGGAGCGGCGGGCGGTGGTGCGGCGGTGCGGCGGCGCCGGAAGGGGGTCAGGTGCGGGCAGTCCCGGTCGGTGTCGAGGGACCAGGTGCGCACCTCCTCGAAGGCACCGTGGCGTTCCAGCAGGGTGGCGAGCTCGCCCGCGAGGTCGTGCCAGACGGCCATGGTGGCACCGGTGTCGACCAGCAGGTCGACCGCGTACCGGGGCTTGGCCCGGTGCCAGACCGGCAGCAGGACACCGGCTTCAGCGGTGGCTGCCGCCGTGGCCTCCTCGTCGAGGTGCAACGGCCGGTGGGCGCCGGGGCGTTGGGTCAGCGGGCGGCGCAGCGGGCGCAGGGCGCGGGCGATCGCCAGGGCGCCGGGCAGAGCGGTGGGCCGGGTGACCTGGACGACCTCGGCGCCGCGGGCGACGGGCTTCGGCCGCTCGGTGCCCGAGGGGGCGCAGCGGGGGTGCAGTTCGACCGTGGGCTCGGGCTGCAGGGACGTGTCGGCGGGCGGTTCGGCGTCGGGCGGGCGGCTCGGCTCGGTGCGCTGGTGCGGCAGGGCGGGGTCGGGTTCCGGGGTCACGGGCGGCTGCGGCACCGGGAGCCGTTCGGCGGGCGGCTCGGGCGAGCCGTCGGTCACGGGTGCGAGGCCAGCCAGCCGGGAGATCCACAGCACGTCGGCGAGGTCCTGCGGGTCCGGCTGCTCGCCCTCGGGTGCCACGAGTGCGGCCAGTGCCCGGCGCAGCACGGAGCGCGCCGCCGCGTCCGCGCCCGTACCGGCCTCCCCGGCCGCTCCCGACTCCCCGCCCGTACCGAACGCGCCCACCGGCCGCCGCCTCAGCTCTCGTTGAGCGGGCGCAGCAGGACGTCGTGGATGACGTCGCGCCCGGGTTCGCTGCCCCACAGACCTCGTTCGGCCATCAGCAGGGCGTTGAGCAGCTGGTCGTTGGCCAGGTCGGCGCCGTCCTCGCGCTGGCGGCGCAGGAACTCGGTGATGAGCTCGGCGCGCCGGCGGCCGTCCGCCGACCGGTCCGCGCCGAGGTGGGCGGCGACCATCGCGGCCAGCCGCTCCTCGGTCGGCGGCTGGATCTCCAGGCGGACGCAGCGGCGCAGCAGTGCCGAGGGGAACTCCCGCTCGCCGTTGCTGGTGAGGACGACCAGCGGGAAGTGGGCGCAGCGCACGTGGCCGCCGCGCACGATCGCCCGCCGGCCGGGGTCGGCGATGGCGACCTCCTGGGGGCCGGGGCCCAGGCGTTGGAGTTCGGGGATCTCGAACTCGCCCTCCTCGAAGACGTTCAGGAGGTCGTTGGGCAGGTCGATGTCGCTCTTGTCGATCTCGTCGATGAGGACGACCCGGGGTGTGCGCCAGGGCAGCAGCGCGGTGCCGAGCGGGCCGAGGCGCAGGAACTGGCCGATGGCGGGCGGCTGCCGGTCGCCGGCCGGGTCGCCGTCGTGCCGGGGGGCGCGCAGGCCGGCCTCGTGGAGGCGACCGATGGCGTCGTAGGTGTAGAGGCCGTCGCGCAGGGTGGAGCGGCTGCTGACGGACCAGCGCAGGACCGGCCCGAGGCCGAGTTCGTGGGCGACGGCGTAGGCGAGGGTGGACTTGCCTACGCCGGGCTTGCCGGTGATCAGCAGCGGGCGGCGCAGGTGCAGGGCCAGGTTGACGAGGTGGATCTCGCGTTCGTCGGCCTGGTAGGCGGTGGCCTGCCGGGTCCGGCCGAGCCGGCGGGCGGTGGGGCCGGTGGCGTCGTCGGCCGGGGGTGGCGGCAGTTCCTCGTCGCTGTCGACCCAGTCCCCGAAGGAGCGCCAGGCCGGGGCCGGCGGGAGGGCGGCGATGCCGTCGTGGGGCACGCCGGTGCCCCGGTAGATCCACCAGTTCTCGGGCATCGTTACCGCCTGCTCCTCGTCATTACGGTCGTCGAAGTCACTGCGCTCGTCGAAGTCGTCACGGTCGTCGAGTCCGAGCCGGCCTCGAAGTCACCGCGCCCGTCCGGGTCGTCGCGCTCGTCGGGAACCATTCGCCTCACACCATCCCCGGAAACCCGGCGTCCTGGTCCGGGTCCACGCAGTTCGGGTCGTCCCAGAACAGGGTGATGCCGTCCTGGGTCTCCGCCGCCCGGGTCACCTTGCGGTGCCGGTGGACGGCCTCCGGCAGGTGGGCCAGCGAGCGGGGGCGGTCACGGCGCAGGGCCTCGACCAGGTCCGTCGGGGCACCGGGGGCGCGGCGCCACAGCATGGCCGGAACACCGTCGAACACCATGGCGTCGAGCACGGCCGTTCGCACCCGGGGGTCGAGTTCGTCGTACGGGGTGTCGAGGCCGAGGCAGGCCAGGGTGGGCCGGCCGTCGAGCCAGCCGGGCAGGTCGGCGGCACGTTCGGGGTGCAGGGGCGGCCAGCCGATCCGGTCGACGGCCTCGCACTCCATCGTCTCGGCGAACAGGTGCTCCCACCGTTCGTACCAGTCGGGCGTCTGCAGCCACGGGTTGATGTAGCGGTCCAGGGAGCGGACCACGACGGGGTGCAGCAGTCCGAGCCGGTACCCGCCGGGGGTCGGGGACCAGAGTTCGGCGCTGTGGCCGAGCAGTGCCTTGGGCAGCAGGAACTCGATCCGCACGGGGCTGCGCCTGCTCCTGGCCATCTCGGTGAACAGCGCCTGCCAGCGGGCCAGTCGGGCGCTGCCTTCGGCGACGAGGTCCTCCTTGGCGAGGGAGTCGCCGGCGACCAGGTCGTTGAGGCGTTCGATCGGGCCGCCGGCCAGCGGCTGGCGGTAGTAGGAGGCCCGCAGGTGGTAGCGGCTCGCCTCGATGTGCTCCGGGGTCTCCGGGTCCAGCCGGATCTGCACGATGAGGCGGCCGGCCGCCGCCTCCCCGGGTGCCGGCCGGGCGACCGCGACGCCGTTCAACACCGCGGCCAGCTCCGCGAGTCGGGGGTACTGGAGGGCGAGCTCAGGGTCCCGTACCAGGCCGTCCAGGAAGGTCAGCGCGTAGCCGGCGTCGGGGCCGCCGAAGTGGTCCAGCAGCCGGCCGAGGATCTCCGGCAGGGTCGTCCGCCCGTCGATCCGGTGCCGGCCGGGGGCCCGCGGCGGCACGTGGACGAGGAGCCGCTCGGGGCCCGGCGGGGGCGTCAGCGCGCGCAGCAGGCCGATGACGCGCAGCAGGACGGCGGCGGGCAGGCCGGTCTCGGTGGTCAGGGCCAGTACGGCCAACTCCAGCCAGGGCAGCGCGCCGTCGTACGGGTCGTGGGCCCTGAGCGCCTCGCCGAGCGCGCCGAGCACGGCCCGGGGGTCGCGGGCGCAGCGGATGCTCCGCAGGATCTCCCGGACGTGCTCGCGCGCGGTGTCGGCCTCCTTGACGTCCAGGTGGAACAGCCGGGAGGACGGGCTGCGGCCCATCGTCTCCAGGACGCCCTGGCGGAACTCCCGCCGGGAGATCCCCCGGAAGTCGAAGAGGATCTCGGCCAGCAGGCCCTCGGCCGCCTCGATCGGGGTCGCGGCGGCGCTCCCCGGCTCGACGGCGGCCCGCGGCGACCAGCCGCCGTACGCCCCTGCGCTCATCACCCCTGCCCGCTCCCCCGCCCCTCGGCCACCGCACCGTTCGCCACCGCTCCGCCCGCCACCGCACCGCCCGTCGCCCATTCCACCAGGGACCGGAGCCGCTCCAAGGCGCCATCGTCCGGGGCGAGTTCCTCCAGCGCCGTGTACAGCGCGCGCAGGGCCGCCGACGCGTCGCGGTGGTCGCGGCAGCGGCGCACGATGCGGAACAGGTGGTCGCGGCGGTCGGAGCGCTCCTCGACCTCGAAGGAGTGCGGCAGGCCGAGCTGCTCGCCCATCCGCTCCAGCAGGTCGAAGCGCCCGTCGGCCCGCGCGGTGTACCGGACGGCCATCAGCGCGGCGACGAACTCGGCGTCGCCGGGCGGCGGTTCGGGCGCCGGGTCGGACCCGGAGGCCGGGGCCGACGGCCCGAGGAAGGCTCGCAGGGCCGCGAGCGGGACGTACCAGCCGCCCAGGTCCTGCTTGTACGAGCGGCTGCCCTTGAGCACGCCGCGCACCAGCCCGTCCGGGCCGACCAGCATGCTGCCGCTGAAACCGGGCTGCACGAAGCCGCTCACCCGGACGAACCCCCCTGACCAGCCGACGACCTGGAGTGCGGCCGTGTCGGCGTTGGCGCCCGGGGTAGGGGTCGCCTCGGAGTGGCCGAGGGCGGTCAGCCAGCTGCCCGGCTCGGCCTCGCCGCCGGCGAACGGGGCGACGGGGTGGCCGGTGGCGGCCGCCGCCGGGACGTCGAGCAGCGCGAGGTCGGGGAACGCCTCGAACGAGCCGTTGCCCACGGTGTCGGGCTCGGCCCGGACCGCGCCGGGCCGCACGGGGTAGCTGTTCGACTCGTGCCGGACGACCAGTCCCTCGGCCACGCCGCTCCGGTCGAGCACGACGTGCGCACAGGTGACCACCAGCCCCGGCGCGACCAGGAAGCCGCTGCCCCGGAAGCCGCTCGCCACCTCGATCCGCACGGCGCAGCGGTGCAGCGCCTCGGCGCTGGCCCGACCGAGGTGCGGGCCGGTCACTCCGCGGCGGCGGGCTCGATGGCCGGGCCGCCCCCGGCACCGCCTCCGGCCGCCGCACCGCCGTCCGCGCCCGTCGCAGTACCGCCGTGCGTACCGTTCGCACGCTCGCGCCGGGCCGCGAGGTCCCAGGAGAGCTTGACGGTCAGGCCCGCCTCGCTCCCGGCCTCCGCGATGATGCCGAGCAACTGTCCGGACTTCACGGCCAGTTTGAGGCCGAACTCGACCTCGAACGAGTCCGGCGCCCCGGCCCCGCCCTGGGCGATCGTCTCCGCCGCCCAGCGTCCGATGCCCTGGACCGTGCCGCGCACCTGGTCCAGTGACAGCGCCACCGCGGAGCCGACCCGGGCGGCCCGGTCCCGCAGCGCCACGTCCCCGAAGTCGTCCTCGTCCCCGGCCGTCTCGAAGCCGACCTCGCCGATGACCTCGGCCCGCACCGTGGTGCCGTCCCCCAGGTCGATCGTCTGCACCGTCACGTCCCCGGCCACGCCGTTCCCTCCCGTACGTCCGCCCCTGCTGCGCGCGCCACAATACCGCGACGCCCACGACACCCACCGTTACGGGGTCGGACACCCGCAGCACCCCCGAGGGCTCCTGAGTGCCCCTCAGCCGGCCGCCTCCGTACGGCCGGAACCCCGGAGGCTTTGAGCGTTTCTGCGCAGAGCACGCCCCGGCGGGCCTCGGACCGGACGCATTCCTGCTCAGTACTGCACTCACGATTGACATGAACCGCCCGAAGCGCCAAGCTGCTCTTTCGAAACTGCTCAAAACCAGCATTCTTCAAGCATCTTGGATCATCCGATCAAGCACGCACGAAGGCGGTAACTGCGGTGGACAAACGTGTGCTGGCCCTCGTCTCGGCGTGCGCCCTCGGCGCGCTCGCCCTCACCTCCTGCGGCAGCGGCGGCAGCGGTGGCGGCGGGACCGGCGCGGACGGCAAGGTGACCCTGAAACTGGTCGCCGCGGACTACGGCGACAAGGAGTCCAACAGCTCCAAGGCCTACTGGAACAAGGTCGCCACCGCCTTCACCGCGGCCAACCCGGACATCAAGGTCGACGTCCAGGTGGTGAACTGGAACGACATCGACAAGCAGGTCAAGACGATGATCCAGAGCGGCAACGTGCCGGACGTCCTGCAGACCGGCGGCTACGCCGACAAGGTCGCCGACGACCTGCTGTACCCGGCGCAGGACGTGCTGTCGCCCGGCACCCGGGCCGACCTGATCGACGGCTTCGCCAGGGCCGGACAGGTCAAGGGCGTGCAGTACGGCATACCGTTCGTCTCCTCGGCCCGCGCCCTGTTCTACAACAAGGCGCTGTTCCAGCAGGCCGGCATCGCCCGACCCCCCGCCGACTGGGAGGAGTTGCGCAAGGACGCCGAACAGCTCAAGGCCAGGGTGCCGGGCGTCACCCCGTACGCACTGCCGCTCGGGCCGGAGGAGGCCCAGGGCGAGAGCATGATCTGGGAGCTCGGCAACGGCGGCGGCCCCACCGGCAAGGACGGCGCGTACACCCTGAACAGCCAGGCCAACATCGACACCTTCCGCTGGCTCAAGGCCGACCTGGTGGACCCGGGGCTGACCTACGCCAACCCCGCCACCACCGACCGCAAGACCGCTTTCGCCGACTTCGCGGCCGGCAAGGCGGCCATGCTCGACGGCCACCCCTCGCTGATCCAGACGGCCCGGGACGGCAAGGTCGACTACGGCGTGGCGCCGATCCCCGGCAAGGCCGGCCCGCTCAGCTCCACCCTCGGCGTCGCCGACTGGATGATGGCCTTCAAGAAGAACGGTCACCGCGACCAGATCAGGAAGTTCCTCGACTTCGCCTACACCAAGGACAACCAGCTCGCCTTCGACGAGACCTACAACCTGATGCCGGTCACCCAGAGTGTGCTGCACGAGATGACCGGCAGCGGAAAGCACAAGGACCTCGAACCGTTCTTCGCCCTGCTGCCGAACGCCGTGTTCTACCCGCTCGGCGACACCACCTGGGACGCGGTCTCCGCCGAGCTCAAGAAGGCCGTCGGCAGCGCCGTCTCGGGTGACCCGGCCAAGGTGCTGGGCGACCTGCAGAAGAAGGCCCAGGACGCCGTCGCGAACAGGTGACGGCCGAACCGATGGTGACCTCCCACTCCCCCGTGCGCAAGGACCGTCGGCCGGGCCGGCTCGGCCCGCTGCCGTGGATCGCCCCGGCCGTGCTGCTGATCCTCGCCGTCGTGCTGTGGCCGGTGTACGAGATGGTCCGCACCTCGTTCCTGCGGGTGAGCACCAGCGGCTTCGTCCGCGGCTCCGCCGGGCTGGACAAGTACCGCAAGCTCTTCGGCGAGGCCGACCTCGGCCACGTGCTGCTCGCCACCGTCGCCTGGACCGCCGCCGTCGTGGCCCTGACGATGCTGCTCTCGCTCGGCCTGGCCCAGCTGTTCAACCAGCGCTTCCCCGGCCGCCGTTACGCCCGCTGGGCACTGATCGCCCCGTGGGCGGCCTCGGTCCTGATGACGGCGATCGGCTTCCGCTGGATGCTCGACCGGACGGCGGGCGTGCTCAACACCGCGCTGACCGACCTCGGCCTGGTCGACGGCCCCCGGGACTGGCTCGGCGACCCCTCGACGGCCTGGCCCTGGATGGTGTTCGTCGCGGTCTTCGTCTCCCTGCCCTTCACCACCTACACCCTGCTGGCCGGCCTCCAGACCGTTCCCGCCGAGGTGTACGAGGCGGCCAGGGTGGACGGCGCCTCGCCCTGGCAGTCCTACCGGCGGATCACCCTGCCGCTGCTGCGCCCGGCCTTCCTGGTCGGCCTGGTGATCAACCTGATCAACGTCTTCAACTCCTTCCCCGTCATCTGGGGGATGACCCAGGGCGGCCCGAGCAGCGACACCGCGACCAGCACGGTGTTCATGTACCAGCTGAAGGACACCGACATCGGGGAGTCGGCGGCGATGTCGGTGGTCAACTTCGCCCTCGTGGTGCTGATGGTGCTGGCCTTCCTCAAGGTCAGCCGCTGGAACCAGGAGGAGAGTTGACGACGCGCCGGCCCCGGAGGATCCCACCGCGCACCCTGGCCCTCGCGGGGGCGGCCTGGCTGCTGGCGGCGGTCTTCCTGCTCCCGTACCTGGAGATGGTCGTCACCGCCCTGCGCCCGGCCGACGAACTGCGCGACGCGACCTACCTGCCGCGGCACTTCGTCTGGTCCGGCTTCACCGGCGTCTGGCGCGACTCGACCCTCGGCGGCAACCTGCGGGTCACCCTGCTGGTCGCCGGCGGCTCCACCCTGCTGGCGCTGCTGGTCGCGCTGCCCGCCGCGTACTACACCGCCCGGGTCCGCTACCGGGGCCGCCGGCTGTTCCTGCTGCTGGTCCTGGTCACCCAGATGTTCCAGCCGACCTCCCTGCTGGTGGGCCTCTACCGCGAGTTCTACCAGCTGGACATGCTCAACTCGGTCTGGACGCTGATCCTCTGCAACGCCGCCTTCAACCTGGCCTTCACCGTCTGGATCCTCACGGCGTACATCTCCTCGATCCCGGTGGAGCTGGAGGAGGCCGCGATGCTGGACGGCCTCGGCCGGCTGGGGACGCTGCGCCGGGTGGTGCTGCCGCTGGCCCTGCCGGGCGTGGTCACCGCGGTGATCTTCACCTTCATCTCCGCCTGGAACGAGTTCGTGATGGGCCTGACCCTGTCCACCGACCCGGGCAGCCAGCCGCTCACCGTCGGCATCAACAGTTTCATCGGCAACTACACCGTCCAGTGGAACTACCTGTTCGCCGGCTCGGTCGTCGCGATCGTGCCGGTGGTGGTGCTGTTCGCCCTGATCGAACGGCACGTCGTCTCCGGACTGACCGCCGGATCGGTCAAGTAGCGCTCAGAACCGCCGGATTGACCCGAAGAGTCGACAGGAGAACCCCGTGCGCCTGCTCCGACCCCACCTCCGACGGGCCGCCCTCGCGGCGGCCCTCACCAGCATCGCCGCCATGGCCGGCCCGGTCGTACCGGCCCACGCCTCCGGCCCGCCCGCCGCCGTCCTGGACGGCGGCCACCAGGACGTCAGCTGGCAGAGCCCCGCCTACGCCAAGGGCACCCTCGGCGGCGCCACCTCCTGCCCCACCGCCGCCCAGGACCCGGACGGCACGGTCTGCGGCCGCTTCGACCTCACGGTCAAGGTCCCGTCGGGCTACTGGGACGACAACCCCGAGGGCGGCGTCCCGATCTCGGTCCAGTGGCAGAACCCCACCGACGACTTCGACCTCTACGTCTACGACGCCGACGGCAACAAGGTCGCCGAGAGCGCCGGCACGGCCGACCCCGAGGCCACCGTGATCCCCAAGGCCTCCGGCACCTACCACGTCCTGGTCGTCCCGTACGACGTGAAGGGCGGCTCCTTCACCGGCCGCGCCTACCTCCCCCGGACCACCGACGCGGGCGACCTCACCTCCTTCAGCGGCGGCGGGGGGAGCTACGACATCGCCGCTGGCACCCTCAAGGCCAAGGTCGACTTCCTCGCCGACGACCAGCTGCGCCTGCGCGCCGCCCCGGACGGCGACACCGGCGACCCGGTGGGCAGCGCCATCATCCGCAAGCAGCCCGAACTCCAGACCCGCACCTCCACGTTCGACGCCGGCGACCACTACGGCATCCGCTCCGGCCACCTGGTCCTGCGGGTCTACAAGCACCCCCTGCGCTTCGGCCTCTACCAGGCGGACGACCGGACGGCCATCTGGCAGGAGGACGCCCCGCTGCGCTGGTCCACCAACGGCCTGCGGCAGAGCCTGACCCGCGGCCCCGACGAGCAGTTCTTCGGCGGCGGCGAGCAGAACGGCAGCTTCTCCCACCGCGACCGGACCGTCCACGTCTCCAACAGCACCGACTGGAACGAGGGCGGCTACAACAACTCCCAGCCGTTCTACGTCTCCACCGCCGGCTACGGCGTCTTCCGCAACACCTTCGCCCCCGGCATCTACGACTTCGGCTCCCCGGTCCGCACCGGCCAGCAGGAACGCCGCCTGGACGCCTACTACTTCACCGGCGACGTCAAGTCCGTCATCGGCGAGTACACCTCGCTGGTCGGCAGGCCCTTCATGCCGCCGGTCTACGGCCTGGAGCCCGGCGACTCCGACTGCTACCTGCACAACGCCAACCGCGGCGAGCGCCACACCACCGACGCCCTCAAGGTCGCCGACGGCTACGTGCAGAACCGGATGCCGCTCGGCTGGATGCTGGTCAACGACGGCTACGGCTGCGGCTACGAGAACCTCCCCCGGACCGGCGACGGCCTGCGCAAGGACCACGCCCAGCTCGGCCTGTGGACCCAGAACGGCCTGCCCGACCAGGCCGAGGAGGTCAAGGCCGGAGTCCGGGTGCGCAAGCTCGACGTCGCCTGGGTCGGCAACGGCTACGGCTTCGCGCTCGACGCCTGCGACCGGGCGAAGGCCGGCATCGAGGACAACAGCGACGCCCGCGGCTTCGTCTGGCTGCCCGTCTCCTGGGCCGGCGCCCAGCGCTGCGGCGTGCTCTGGAGCGGCGACCAGAGCCTGTCCTGGGACTACATCCGCTGGCAGATCCCCACCTACGCCGGCGCCACCATGTCCGGCATCGCCTACGACACCGGCGACGTCGGCTCGATCTTCCGCCGCGACCCCGAGATGTACACCCGCGACCTCCAGTGGAAGGCCTTCCTGCCGACCATCATGACCATGGACGGCTGGGCCAGGGACATGTCCGGCAAGCAGCAGCGCGACCAGCAGCCCTGGCTGGACGGCGAGCCCTACACCTCGATCAACCGCAAGTACCTGCAGCTCAAGGAGCGGCTGCTGCCGTACATGTACACCCTGTCCGCCGAGGCCACCCGCACCGGCATCGGCGCGGTGCGCCCGCTCGCCCTGGAGTATCCGGACGACCCGGCGGCCCTCGGGCCGAACGCCAAGTACGAGTTCCTGGCGGGGCCGGACTTCCTGGTCGCCCCGGTCTACTCCGCCACCTCGGTGCGCGACGGCATCTACCTGCCCGAGGGCACCTGGACCGACTACTGGACCGGACGCACCTACCAGGGCCCCACCACGATCAACGGCTACTCCGCCCCGCTCGACACCCTGCCGCTGTTCGTCAAGGGCGGCTCGATCGTGCCGATGTGGCCCCAGGGCACGCTGTCCTGGGAGAACCGCGACCGCGGCGAACTCGACTACGACGTCTACCCCCGGGGCGACTCCTCCTACACCCTCTACGAGGACGACGGCGTCACCCGGCAGTACGCGGCGGGCTCCTCGGCCACCCAGCAGGTGGACGTCCACGCGCACGGCCCGGTCACCACCATCCAGGTCGGCGCCAGTGAGGGGAACTACAGCGGAAAGCCGGACGCCCGGTCGTACCGCTTCACGGTGCACGGCCAGTCCGCTCCGCGGACGGTGGTCACCCAGGGCGGCCCGCTGCCCCGGCTGGACTCGGCCGCCGCGCTCGACTCCGCCGCCTCGGGCTGGTACTTCGACCAGGCCGCGGGCGTGACCCACGTCAAGACCGCGCCCTTCTCCACCGACGACGACTTCTCCCTCCACCTGATCCACGGCGGCCACTGACCTCCACCCGCCCCCACGCGGCCCCGTCCCGCCCGGATCGTCCTCGCCGGGCGGGACGGGGCCGGCCGCGTCCGCCATCGGTTCCGATTTGTGACGTGCCCCTGTCTAGTTCGTCCGCGTCCCTCCGTGATGGGATGTGGACAACGGGGTCACGAGCGCGGGTGGGGGTACGTGGTGCGGAGTGGACGGCTGCTGGCACTGGACGAGGACGCGGCGCGTCTGGTCGCGGTGGGAGTGATCCGGCTGGGGGCCCGGGAGTGGCTCGGGGCCACGGGCCGGGCTCCGGACGGGGCAGCGGGATGGACGCCGGGCTGGGTGGACGGGCTGCACGCGGCGTCCTTCGCGGACGCGTGGCTGTCGTTCGGCGACGCACCCGCGCCCGGGCTGCGGTTGCCGGCGTCGACGGTGCTGCCGGCCGTGGCGGAACTGGCCGCCGAGCTGCTCCTGCGCTCCTGCGGGGAGGACGCCCCGACGGCCCTGGAACGGCTCGGACTGCGCTCGGCCGAGGCCCGCGAGCGGGCGGACCGGGAGGGGCTGGCACACCCGGCCGAGCCCTGCGCCCTCACCCTGGTGTGGCACGGCGTCCAGGCGCTGACCGCCGGGGACGCGGGGCCGGGCCGCCGCAGCAGCGACGACCGCCGGCGCATCGAGGAACGCGGTGAGGCCTACGTGCGCGAGCGGCACCGCCGCCAGGACACCCTCGCGCTCCTGCTCGGCTGCGCCCGGATCGCCGCGGCCGCTCTGGTGGAGCTCAGCGAGGGCGATCCGGAGCGGGTTGACGGGTGGCTGGAGCAGGACGCGGCACGTGCCATGCCGCGCGGCGGGCCCGTCCCGCTGTGGGTGCCGGGGCGGCCCGGGCACCCGGTCGACTGACGGCGGGGCCGCGGGGTCAGCGGAGTTGCCGGGCCCGCGGCCCCGCGGGGTCAGCCGGCCGGTCGACGCGGGCCGGGGTCGCTGGTACCGGGGCGACCGTTCTCCACGTGTCCGGCCCAGCGGCGGCGGAACGCCGGGCCGTCCGCCGCCGTGACGGTGACGTCGTACCAGCGGCTGTCGGCGGGCAGGTCGAAGGTGAACCGGGCGTCGTCGCCGGGGCGCAGGGCACGGCCCTGCTTCGCGCCCTTGGTGTACGCCTCCTCGGCGGTGACGGTCCGGGCCGTCTCCCCGTGGTTGGACACCGTGACCCGGACCTTGTTCTTGGCCGGCTCGAAGCGGGCGACCAGGCCGCCCACCGTCTTGCCCTCGAACTCCTGCACCGAGCCGTTCGGCCCGTGGGCGACGAGGTGGTAACCGCCGTCGACCAGCGGCCAGTGGTCCTCGAAGCTGTCGCCGGCCGAGACGGTGTAGCGGCGCGGCGCCGCGGCCGGCGCCGTCCGGTCGTAGACGTAGAGCCAGGCACCGGCGCTGCCCCTGTTGTCCAGGTTGAGCTGGAACACCGTCTGGTCGTGGGTCTCGTCCTCGTTGACCCGCAGGTCGTACGGGAGCGCGCGGGCCGGACGGGTGCCCGGCTCCTGGGTGGGCATCTGCTGCGGCAGCGGCACCTGGTACGGCTTTCCACGCGAGGCGATCGGCGCCGGCACCGGGATCGAGACCCGCCCGGGGTCGGCGCCGGAGAAGTCGAGCGCCGAGGTGAGGTCACCGCAGACCGCACGGCGCCAGGCGCTGATGTTGGGCTCCTCGATGCCGAACCGTGCCTCCAGGAAGCGGAGCACGGAGGTGTGGTCGAAGGTCTCCGAACAGACCCAACCGCCGCGCGACCACGGGGAGATGACCAGCAGCGGCACGCGCGGGCCCAGTCCGATCGGCTGCACTCCGCCGCGGTCCGCACCCGGGACCAGCGGGCTCATCTCGCCCGGGTACCTGGCGAGGTCGAGCAGCTCGTCGCCGAGGCTCGCCTCCAGGTCGGAGGAGACCATGCCCTGACCGCCCGGGCGGCTGACCACCGGCGGCATCGGCGGGACGACGTGGTCGAACAGGCCGTCGTTCTCGTCGTAGTTGATGAGGAAGACGGTCCGGCCCCACACCTCGGGGTTGGAGGTCAGCGCGTCCAGCACCAGGTTGATGTAGTAGGCACCGTCGGTGGGCGTGGCGGAGGGGTGCTCGCTGTACTTGTACGGCGGGACGATCCAGGAGACCTGGGGCAACCGGCCCTGCTCGACGTCGGCGCGGAACTCCTTGAGCGTGTGGTCCGTCGCCCCCTTCTCCACCAGCGGACCGGACGCGCCCTCGGCGACCTGGTACCGCTCGAAGAACATCAGCGAGTTGTCGGTGTAGTTGTCGGTTGGGGTGCCCGGCTCACCGGAACCGCCCTGGTACAGCTTCCAGCTGACCCCGGCGTCCTCCAGCCGCTCCGGGTACGTGGTCCACGTGTAGCCGTTCCTGTCGTTGCGCTCCTCCAGGCCGGGCCCGTTGGGCTTGCGGCCGTGGACGTTGCGCGGGTCGCTGGTACCGGTCCACAGGTAGATGCGGTTGGGAGCGGTGTCGGCGTGGACGGAGCAGAAGTACGAGTCGCAGACCGTGAAGGCGTCGGCCAGGGCGAAGTGGTACTGCAGGTCCTGACGCTTGAGGTGACCCATCGTCATGACGTCCTGCTTCTGGTTCACCCACTGGTCGTGGCGCCCTTCGTTCCAGGCGAGGTGGCCGCTGCTCCAGCCGTGGTCCGTACCGGCCTGGTGCTCGGTGGTGTTCCGGGGATCGATGTACCAGGGCAGCACCTCCTGCTCGGAGGCCGGCAGGCCGCGGTCGTGGTAGCGGCCGGTCTTCACGGCGGCGGCGGGCTGGTGCCAGTTGGGACGGCCGTCCGGCAGCAGGGTGGGGCGCGGATCCGCGAAACCGCGGACGCCCCGGAGGGTGCCGAAGTAGTGGTCGAAGGAACGATTCTCCTGCATCAGGATGACGACGTGTTCGACGTCCTTGACCGAGCGCGTCCTGCTGATCGCGGGCAGGGCGAGCGCCTTGCTGACCGCGGGCGGGAACGCGCCGAGGCCAGCGGCGGCCACGGACGCACCGCCCAGCTGGAGAAATCGGCGCCTGTCGATGGAGGCCACGTGGGGTCCTTCCAGGTCGGTGAGTGCACGGGTTCCGCTGGGGCTCGACCATAGGGGCCGCAGGCGGGACGTACACAGTCCGTCGGCGAACGTAGCGTGATCTTTCGGCCAACTCCTGTCCCGGAAATGCGAAGAACCCCCATCCGGGATCCGGATGGGGGTTCTTCTGAATGATTGTTCGGCGGCGTCCTACTCTCCCACAGGGTCCCCCCTGCAGTACCATCGGCGCTGTGAGGCTTAGCTTCCGGGTTCGGAATGT
>NZ_JBHWDU010000071.1:0-34431 GCF_042734825.1 Kitasatospora sp. NPDC059648
CCGGCGGCACCAGCCGCTGAACCAGCAATCCACCCACCACCACACCACCGCGCCGGCCGACCCAAACGGCCGGCGCGGCGGCATGAGCGGGTGTCAGCGGCAGGAGGCCATTCGGCGGCGCGCGAGCGGTGGGTCAGCTAACTGATCGACTCCGTGTACAGGGCGGCGCCCTTCTCCTCCGGCTGCCAGCCGGCCGCGAGGCCCGCCCGGATCAGGCCGGCGACGAGGGCGGGCTTGACGGGTTCCAACCGGAGGACCTCGCGGACGCGTTCGGGCGGGGCCGTCAGCAGGATGCCGTAGTGCAGCCACGGGTCGTCGAAGCGGTGCGTCACGACGAGCGGCCGGTAGGGGCCGCCCGGGTGGTCGAGCCAGACGCGGACGTCCACGTGGGCGCTGTCGCGGAGGCGGACCACCCAGCGGTAGTCGCGGTCGTCCACGTGGATGCGGCGCGGTGTCCTCGATCTCACCCGGCAACCGTACGCCCGCGCCTCAGCCCGTGGGCACCGCCCGGTCCCGCCAGACGCGTTCGAACGGTCGGGTCATCCCGGGGTAGCCGACGTAGTGCCGAGCCTGGTGGCCTGCAGCGGGACGAGGCCGACCGCCGCCGGGTCCCTTCCTGCTGCGGCACATGAACCGCACGGTCGAGCTCAGCCACCGGCAGACCGCCCGGCTCGCGGAGAAGGACCTCTAGGTCTTCCGCAGCTCCGGCGCCGGCACTCCGATCAGCAGCCGGCGCACCGCCTCCCAGGCGGCCCGCAGCGCGGCCGCGCAGGCCCGGGTGTCGGAGTCGAGCAACCGCAGCCAGGCGCCGCTGTCCTGCGGCAGCACGCTGACCCCGTACAGCAGGCCGCGCCCCGCCAGGGCCTCGTGCAGCACGTCGGCGATCCGGGCCGCCGGGGCGAGCGGGCTGAGCACGTACAGGCTGGCCATCACGTCGTGCCCGCCGAGCACGGCCGGGCCGGCCACGCCGCCGCCGGCGGGCTCCAGCCGTACCGTGTCCAGGGCGACCAGGTCCCCGCCCGGGCGGCGCACTTCGAGGTCCGAGGCGAACACCCGGTAGGCGTTGCGCTCGCCGCGGGCCAGCCGGCCGGCGAGGACGGTCTCGCCGGCCAGCACCGTCGCGCCGGGGTCCACGGTGAGTACGGTGCGCTGGTAGAAGCGGGAGTCGACGAAGGGGATCACCGGCTCGGGCAGGTACTCCACGTAGGCGCCGGGCCCCGCCTCCAGGTGGAAGAGCTGGGTCGCGTAGTCGTGCTCCATCCGGTAGACCTTGGTGGCCGCCTGGGTGGTCAGGTGGACGGCCGTGTCGGCGCCGCAGCGGATGTCGGTGCGCAGCCGGTCCGCCTGGAGGATGCCGCCGCCGGTGGACATCAGGAAGGTGACGGCGAGGTCGGGGCGGGCCGGGTCGAAGTGGAGCGGGCGCATGATCTGCAGCGGCGACCTCTGGTAGTGGCCGGTGAGTTCGGTGCGCGCGCCGATCCGCTCGAAGGCCAGTTCCAGCAGCCCGACCTTGCCGGGGCGCCCGACCGCGAGGGTGTCGGGCGTTCCGGCGTACCGGCGGACCTGCTGCGGGACGCGGGCCGGCTCGTAGTGCCGGGGGTCGAGCCGGGGAGGGTCGGCCACCGGTGCCGCCGTCACGCCGGGACCTTCCGGAAGGTCTCCAGGAAGGTGGCGATGTCCTCCAGCCCCTCCCCCGTCAGGCAGTTGGTGAGCACCACCGGCCGGTCCTCGCGCACCCTGCGGGCGTCGGACTCCATGATGCCGAGGTCGGCGCGGACGTACTGGGCGATGTCGATCTTGTTGATCACCAGCAGCTCCGACTCGGTGATGCCCGGGCCGCGCTTGCGGGGCATCTTCTCGCCCTCGGCGGTGTCGAGGACGAACAGGAAGAGGTCGACCAGCACCGGGCTGAAGGTCAGGGTGAGGTTGTCACCGCCGGACTCGAACAGCAGGGTGTCGACGTCCGGGAAGCGCTCCAGCATCTCGGCCCCGGCGGCGAGGTTCATCGTCGGGTCGTCCCGTACGGCGGTGTGCGGGCAGGCGCCGGTCTCCACGCCGACGACCCGCTCGGGGTCGAGCACCCCGGCGAGGGTGCGGCGGACGTGCTGGGCGTCCTCCTGGGTGTAGATGTCGTTGGTGATGACCGCCGGGCGGTGGCCGCGCGCGATCAGCACCGGCACCAGCGCCTCGATCAGCGCCGTCTTGCCCGAGCCGACCGGTCCGCCGATGCCCACCCGGAGCACGTTGTCGGTCATGCGATTCCCTTCGATCGTAGGTGTGTTCAGCTCGCGAACAGCCGGGCCTCGGCCCGCTCGTGCCGCCCGGACATCGCGTCGGCGACCGGTACGCAGCCGCCGAGGTCGGCCAGCTCCCGTTCCAGTGCGGCGGCGACCACCTCCCGGATCACCGGGCCGGCGGCCCGCAGCACCACCTGCGCCCTGCGGTGGTCGGTCAGCCGCAGCCGCAGCGCGGCGCCGACGAAGCTGGCGCAGAAGGCGAACAGGTCGCTGGCGACGGCCTGTCCGACCGGTACGGCGGCCGAGGCGTACGCGACCCCGGCGGCCACCGCCTGGCAGCCGGGGGCGCGCTTGTCGGCGACCAGTTCCGCGTACCGCTCCAGCGGCTCGCCGCCCACCGACTCCCGCGCGATGTCGAGGAGTTGGCGCCCGGTGCGGGTGGCGGCGAGCCTCAGCTCGCGGTTGAGCTTGGTGGCGTGCAGCCGCTGGTCGATCTCGGCCAGCAGCTCCCGGTCGCCCTCCGACGCGGCCCGGTGGGCCAACGCCAGCGCCGTCGCGTCGGACGGTCCGACGCTGTGCCGCAGCAGGTCGGCGAGCAGCTCGGGCACCGTGTCGGGGGTGACGGCCTTCGCCTGGGCGTAGCCCTCCAGGCCGTGGGAGAGGGTGTAGAAGCCGCTGGGGAAGGCGGAGTCGGTCAGCTGGAGGCTGACCAGCAGGGCGTCCAGCCCGTCTCCCGGGAGGCTGCTCATGCGAGGTAGAACAGGTGGTTGAGCGGCAGTTCGCGGGCCGGCTCGATGGTGGCGGGCTCGCCGTCCAGGGTGACCTTGTACGTCTCCGGGTCGACCGCGATCTTCGGGAGGGCGTCGTTGCGCAGCATGTGCTGCTTGCCGACCGATCGGCAGTGCCGCACCGGCAGCACCCGGCTGTCCAGGCCGAGCCGGGCGGGCACGCCGAGTTCGACGGCGGCCCGGGACATGAAGCTGATCCGGGTGGCCTGCCTGGCCCGTCCGAACGCGCCGTACATCGGGCGGTAGTAGACCGGCTGCGGGGTGGGCAGCGAGGCGTTCGGGTCGCCCATCAGCGCCCAGTTGATGATGCCGCCCTTGATGACCATCTTGGGCTTGGCGCCGAAGGAGTTGATCGGCCAGAGCACGATGTCGGCCAGCTTGCCGGGCTCCAGCGAGCCGATGTGCTCGGCGGTGCCGGAGGCGATCGCCGGGTTGATGGTGAGCTTGGCGAGGTAGCGCAGCACTCGGAAGTTGTCGTTGCGCTCGCTGTCGCCGGCCAGCTTGCCGCGCTGCTCCTTGCAGTGGTGGGCGGTCTGGAAGGCGCGGGTGAAGGACTCGCCGATCCGGCCCATGGCCTGGGAGTCGGAGGAGAAGATCGAGATGACGCCCTCGTCGTGCAGCACGGTCTCGGCGGCGATGGTCTCGGCGCGCACCCGGGAGTCGGCGAAGGAGACGTCCTCGGGGATGTCGTGGCTGAGGTGGTGGCAGACCATCACCATGTCCAGCAGCTCGTCCACCGAGTTGACGGTGTAGGGCAGCGTCGGGTTGGTGGAGGACGGCAGCACGTTGGGCTCGCCGGCGATCCGCATGATGTCGGGGGCGTGCCCGCCGCCCGCGCCCTCGGTGTGGAAGGTGTGGATGGTGCGGCCGTCGATCGCGGACAGGGTGTCCTCGAAGAAGCCGGACTCGTTGAGGGTGTCGGTGTGGATGGCCACCTGCACGTCGTACTCGTCGGCGACGCCGAGCGCGCTGTCGATCGCGGCCGGGGTGCTGCCCCAGTCCTCGTGCACCTTGAGGCCGCACACTCCCGCCTCGACCTGCTCGCGCAGCGCCCCCGGCAGGGAGCCGTTGCCCTTGCCGAGCAGGCCGACGTTGACCGGGAGGTCTTCCACGGCCTGGTACATCCGGCCGATGTTCCAGGGGCCGGGGGTGCAGGTGGTGCCGTTGGTGCCGTCGGACGGGCCGGTGCCGCCGCCGATCAGGGTGGTGATGCCGTTGCTCAGCGCCTCCTGCGCCTGCTGCGGGGCGATGAAGTGGATGTGGGTGTCGATGCCGCCGGCGGTGGCGATCAGGTGCTCGCCGGAGATCACCTCGGTGCCGGGGCCGATCACCAGCTTCGGGTGCACCCCGCTCTGGGTGTGCGGGTTGCCGGCCTTGCCGACGGCGGTGATGAAGCCGTCCTTGACGCCGATGTCGCCCTTCACGACGCCGAGCACCGGGTCCATCACGACGACGTTGGTGACGACCAGGTCGAGCGCGCCCTGGGCGGCGGTGGCGGCCGGGTCCTGGGCCATGCCGTCGCGGATGCCCTTGCCGCCGCCGTAGACGGCCTCGTCGCCGTAGTGGCCCTGGTTGAAGTCCTGCTCGACCTCGACCACGAGGTTGGTGTCGGCGAGGTGGAAGCGGTCTCCGACGGTGGGGCCGAAGAGGTCGGTGTACTGCTTGCGGGACAGGATGGCCATCAGCGGACACCTTCGTTCCGGTGGTGTGTGTGGTGCTGCCCCGCGCGGGGCTCGTCGTCCTTGTCATCGAGGTTGGTGCCCTTGAAGCCGCGGGCGATCGCGCGGTCGATGGCGCGGGTGCGGGTGTCGCGCGCGGTGATGCCGCCGTCCACGAGGTTGCTGAAGCCCACCAGGCGGCGGTGTCCGCCGAACTCGGCGAGCGTGACGTCCTTGGTGTCGCCGGGCTCGAAGCGGACGGCGGTGCCGGCCGGGATGTCGAGGTGCTTGCCGAAGGCGGCGTTGCGGTCGAAGTCGAGGGCGCGGTTGGCCTCGAAGAAGTGGTAGTGGGAGCCGACCTGGATCGCCCGGTCGCCCGTGTTGCTGACCGTGATCGTGGCCTTGGCTCGGCCGGCGTTGATCTCCACCGGGTCGTCGCCGTACAGGTATGCGGCGCCACCGGACATGGCTGGCCTTCCTCTCTGCCGGTTCAGTGGGGGGTGTGTGCGGGAGTGCTCGCGGGGGTGTGGGAGCGGGAGTGGGGGTGGGGGTGGGTGCTGCTGTGGCTGTGGTGGTGGTCGTGGTGGTCCTCGGCCGGGCCGTGGCTGTGGACGTAGCCGTGGCCGTGTTCGGCGTCGAGGCCGGCCGCGATGCCGTCCTCGCCGTGGCCGAGCAGGTGCAGGGCCGCCGCCGTGCGGGCCGCGACCACGCCGGCGATCGCGGACGGCCGCAGCAACGGGCCGCCGTCCCGTACGCCGCCGTCCCGAAGGCCTTCCGGCAGGGCCGGGCCGAAGGAGGCCGGGACGGCCGTGATCCGGTCCGCGCCGAGCAACCGGCAGCGTTCGACGCCCTCGGCCGGGCCGGGGTCGCCGCCCGCGAAGGCCACCTCGACCGTGCGGTGCCGCCCGTACTGGCGGACCAGGCGGGCGATCCGGAAGAGTTCGGCGTCCTCGAACGGGCCGGCCGCCGGTGCGGTGACGAGAACGGCATCCCCGCTGCCGGCGGAGGCCGCTGCCGCGCGCAGCCAGCCGACCAGGTGCCCGGCCGCGCCGAAGGGCGCCGTGAGCGCGAGCCGTCCGCAGCCCTCACCGGCGGCGAGCCAGCGCAGGGCCCGGGCGGTGTCGGCGACCAGCTTCGGGTCCCGTCCGAGGGTCATGGGTACGACGCAGACCGGCGCGCCGCCCCCCGCCACCAGGGCCGAGCGGACGGCTTCGGCGAGCGGTCGTCCGGCCGGCGCCGCGGCGTGGACGACCGGGCCGTGCCCGGCGGGCGCGCCGGATCCCGGGATGACCAGGCCCGCCAGGTCGCGGCCGCCGTCGCTCTCGTGCCCGCCGGCCAGGACGACCGGCACGGGCTGAGGTGTGGTCATCGTTCAGGCGCCGACGGGGTCGTGGCAGGAGACCAGCCTGGTGCCGTCCAGGAACGCGGCCTCGACCTGGAGCAGCGGCAGCATCTCGCGCACTCCGGGCATGACGTCCGCGTTGCTGACGACCTGCTTGCCGATCTCCATGCACTCGGCGACGGTGCGGCCGTCCCGGGCGCCCTCCATGATGGCCTCGCTGATCAGCGCGCAGGCCTCGCTGTAGTTGAGCTTGACGCCGCGGTCGCGGCGTTTGCGGGCCAGGTCGGCCACGACGTAGATGTAGAGCTTGTCCATCTCACGCGGGGAGAGATTCACAGGAACCACTACTCCTTTCCGAGAAACCGACGCAACGCAAGTCCGACGACACGAAAGGCAGTTGAGCGGCGCAATACCGGGTTCGGGCGCCTGGGATTCAGACCCGGCGCAGCCGGGGAATCACCGGCACCGCCGCCAGGAACAGCATGGTGGTCAGGACGAACGGCCACGTGAAGGCGTGGCCGCCGAACGGCGCGGTGATCGCGCCGAGCGCCGGGGTCAGCACGGTCGCGGCGGCCGCACCGATCACGGCGTAGGCCGCGCTCCAGCCGTCGGGGGCGACGAACACCCCGCACAGCGCCAGCGCCACCAGCACGCCGCTGTGGCCGAGCAGCCCCTGCCCGACGGCCTCGGCCGGCGCGCCGAACGACTCGACGGATAGCGGACGGGCGTCAGCCGAAGCCCCTTCCCGGACTCCTTTCCCACCCTTTTGTTGACCCATACGGCCCATACGGCGCACCAATTCCCCGGTACGGCCGAGGGGGCTCGGGAGATTGCTCGGGAGCCCCTTCGGCGGTTCGTGGGGAACCGTACTCCTGCGGATTCGCGAGCGGGATGGGAACCTGGCGTTACGTCAAATCGACCCAGAGTCACGACTGGTGCGCTGAGCTGCAACATTCTGTTGAACGTTCGGCGCGGCCAAGTTGTGGAAGAGGGCAATTCTTTGCGAAGTTTTACTCGCCACGGACAATCGCCGGAATATGACCATGCCGAGCAATCCCCGACAAACTCCGGCCATACCGGCAATACGGGCATCCGAAGCTGGGGGAAGGCTGAGGGGACGCTGGGAGGCGCGGGGCCCGTGTGACGGAAACGTGGCCGCTTCGGGGTGCGATCGCACCTGGATGCGACGGCGGGCTCCACGCGGGAGGTCAGGCCGCTTCGGGGCCTGCGTGGGGGGTCGCTCCGGCCCCTGCCCCGGCCGCGGGCGCCCTCCGGCCGAGATGGCCGAGCAGGAAGCGCTCCGAGGCAGCCGACTCGAACTCGGGCACCGCCAGGTGACCGCCCGGATTGGCGTGCAGCGTCCTCTCCCGCGAGCCCAGCGCACCGTACAGCGCCAAAGCGGCCTCACGCGGCTGGAGCTCGTCGTCCCACTGCAGGACGAACTGCACCGGCACCGCCACCCGCCCGGCCGGCTCCATCAGCGAGGCGTGACCCGCGAGCCCGAACACGGCGGCCCGGATGCGGGGTTCGGCCGCCGCGAGCGGGATGCCGATCACCGTCCCGAGCGACAACCCCCAGTACCCGGTCGGCCCGAGGCCCCCGCCCGCCCCGTCCAGACCCTCCAGCGCGTCCAGCACCGCCCGCCACTGGGGCACGGCCCGCTCCGCGAGCGCCGCCGTGTGCCGCGCCACCCAGGCGCTGATCGGCCGCCCGGCCGCCAGCAGCTCCCCGACCTCGGTGGCGAACCGCTCGTCCTGCGCGGTGCGTTCCCGCTCGCCGTGCCCGGGCGCGTCGAGCGCCACCGCCGCCCACCCGTACCGCGTCACGCACCCCCGGGCCCGGTCGCGCGGCCCCAGCTTGTGCTGCCCACCACCGTGCCCCAGCAGCACCAACGGCCGTCCGCCGGGGGCCGATCCGGCCGGGTGCCAGAGCACGCCGGGCACACCGTCATGGACGAAACGGCGTTCCGTGACGCCGTCCGCGCTGGTCTCCGAAGTGAAGTGCACCCACCCATCATGGCGCCCGACAGACGTTCGAGTCCGGCCCTTTCCCCGGCTGGCCGATAGTCGCCGGGGACCGGTACGTACCCGGCCCTCCCCGGCCGCACGCTTTCTCCTTGACCCCGCCTACGTCCTACCGGCGGTGAACTCCCGCTTGACCGCCCGGACTTCGGGCTGCTCCTCCCGGGCAAGGTGCCCGGCATCGGCCCCCCACGGCCGTTGTCGGATCGCGGTGGAGCAGCGGGGTGTCGACCGGGCCCGCCCCGGCGGAGGCGGCGCTCTCCCGGGCGTCCCGGCCGAAGGCCTGGTTGAAGGTCGAAGCGCGGGCCGGATACCCGCTCCTCAGCCCCGGGCCGACGGGTCCCGCAGGAAGTCCGTGAGGAGTGCGGTGACCTCGGCGGGGCGTTCCAGGCTGGGGAGGTGGCCGGCCCAGGGCAGTTCGAGGTGGCGGGCGTCGGGAAGGACGGCGGGGAGTTCGGCGGCGATGTGGCGGAAGTCCGGGAGGTCGTGGGCGCCGGCGATCGCCAGGGTGGGGGCGGTGATTCGGGTGAGGTCGACGTCCTCCTTGTCCGGGCCGCCGGTCGCCTCCAGCTGAACGTCGAAGTTGTGGCGCTGCATCCGCCGGACGAACTCGCGGGTCTCCTCGTCGGCATCCGGGCCCAGCCAGGTGCGGACGTTGAGTTCGACGGCGGCCTCGACGTCGCCCGCCTCCAGCAGTTCGTCCTCCCGGGCGCCGAAGGTCAGCAGGGCTTCGGAGGGTTCGTGACCCGGTCGCCCGGCGCCGAGCAGGGCGAGTACGGTGACCGCGTGGGGGCGCAGGGCTGCCGCGGTGAGGGCGATGCGGCCGCCGTACGAGGCGCCGATCACGGCGGTGGTCTCGATGCCCAGGTGGTCGAGGAGGGCGAGCACGTCGGCCGCGGCACCGTAGGGCCCGTCGGGGAGCGGAGTGTCGCCGAAGCCGCGGAAGTCGCAGCGGACGACACGGTGGCCGGCGTCGAGGAGGGCCTGCCACTGCGGGTCCCACATCCGCCGGTCGCACACCGAGGAGTGCAGCAGGAGAACAGCCGGTCCGGTTCCCGAATCGTCATGAGAGAGGATCATTCGGCGAATGGTAGCCAGCGGGGCCGGTCCTGGACGAGCCGGTTCGGGCCGAAGCCGACGGCGTGGCCGACGGCGGCGCGCGGAATCAGGCGGGGAGCGGGCGGGAGTAAGCGGTTCCGGCCCTTCCCGGGCTCTGGGTGGGTGAGGAGGTGCTCATGGGAGAAGCGAAGAGCGCTCGGGACGAGGAGTTCCAGTCGTTCATCGTCGCCGCCTGGCCCCGGTTGGTGCGAACGGCGTTCCTGCTGGCCGGGGAGCAGTACGCGGCGGAGGACCTGGTGCAGTCGGCGGCCGAGAAGGCCTGCGCGGCCTGGTCGAAGGTGCGCCGGGCGGACGATCCGTACGCCTACGTGCGGCGGATCCTGGTCAACCAGCACGCCCGCCGCTGGCGCCGCCGCCCGGCGGAGCTGCTGGTGGACGCCGTCCCGGACACGGCGGGGTCGGAGGACGGCTTCGCCCGCTCGGACCAGCGCGGGGCGCTGCTGGCCGCGCTCGCCACCCTGCCACCGCGCCAGCGGGAGGCGGTGGTGCTGCGGTACTGGGAGGACCTGAGCGACAGCCAGACGGCCACGGCGATGGGGTGCTCGGTGGGCGCGGTGCGCAGCCACGCGGCGAAGGGCATCGGGCGGTTGCGGCAGGTGACGGCACTGGTGGAACTGAAGGACAGGACCGAGATCGGAGGGGCGGTATGAGCACGAACGCGAACGAGGACGCCGGCCTGTGGGTCGGGCTGGGCCTGGCCGAGGCGGCGTCGACGGCGAGGGTCGGCCCGGCGCCGGTGGCGGAGATCCTGGCGGGCGGCCGGCGGATCCGGCGCCGCCGCCGGACGGTGGTCGGCGCGCTGGCGCTGGCCTCGGTGGTGGTGCTGGCGGGCGGGGCGGTCACCGAGCTGCGCCCGGGGTCGGCCGCCTCCCACCCGCTGGTCCCGGCCGGCACCGGTCACGGCCCCGGCACCGGCGGCCCACCGGCGACCCCGGCGACCCCGACGACTCCGGCGACTCCGCCGGCGACGACCGCCACCTCACCCCCACGGGACCCGTTCACCCCGGTGCGGGTGGTGCTCGGGGAGGGCACCACGCCCGACGGCAAGCAGTGGAAGCTGTGGCGGGCGGTGTGGCCGACGGCCCCGAGGGAGCGGGCGTACGAACAGGCGCTGGCGCTGTGGCAGGAGCGCAGCCCGTACGACTCGGCGGTCGGCAAGCCGACGAAGGAATTCGTCGACCAGTACTACGATCCCGACGCCGACGTCGTCAACACCTACTTCACGGTGGACGGGGTGCGCCTGAGCCACGACGCCGCGGGCACCAGCCCGGCGCCGGGCAAGCTGGACCCCCGCAACGGCACCTACATCGCCGGCGGCCTGCTGGGCGCCCGGGGCAAGGGGGACACGGTGGCTCCGGGTGAGATCGTCGGGCTGACCCTGGGCCCCGACATCGCCCGGGTGAGGGTGACCTGGACGGACGGCACGGTCACCGAGCCGCCGCTCGTCACGGTGGCCGACTCGCCGCTGCGCGAGGCGGTGGTGGTCCGGCCGGAGGGCAAGACGGCCAGGCTCTGGGAGTACTTCGACAGGGACGGCCGTACGGTCCCCGACTCCGGGGAGCAGTTCCTGACGCGCTGACTCCGCCTGTGGTCCGACGCGGGACCGCCGGTGGGGGTGCTGCCGTGGAGGTGTGACGAGTCGGACGGCGCGGGCGCGACGGGCGGTCCGGTACGGGTGGGGCGGGCTCGGGCTGTTGCGGGTCGCCTGGACGGTGGTCGAAGGAGTGGGAAGTCGGTGGCGCCGACTTCCCACTCCCGCCGTTCCTCGGTCGATCCGCACCTGCGGAGGTGCGGCGGGCCCGCGCGTCAGCCCAGCAGCAGCTTCGCCGCCAGCTCCGCGCCGTCGGTGCGGAGCTCGCCCGCGACGGCCGCCGCACGCACGGCGGCCTCCGGCGCGAGGGCCCGCCCGAGGGCCACGGTCAGCGACTCGACCGTCGGGACGGCCCCCTCGTGGGCGGCGCCGACGCCCAACTCGGCGACGCGTTCGGCCCAGTACGGCTGGTCCACCATCTGCGGCACCACGACCTGCGGGGTGCCGGCCAGTGCGGCCGCGGTGACGGTGCCCGCGCCTCCGTGGTGGACGACGGCGGCGACCCGCGGGAACAGCGCCTGCTGGTTGACCTCGCCGACGGCGAAGCAGTCGGCGTCGCCGTCGGCGCCGGCGCCGGCAAGAGCGAGTTCCGCCCAGCCCCGGGCGAGCACGACGCGCCGCCCGTGCGCCCGGGCCGCCTCGACGACGACTCGGGCGGCGTCCGGGGCGCCGTGCAGCGGCATGCTGCCGAAGCCCACGTAGACCGGGGGATCGCCCGCGTCCAGGAACGCCGACAGCCGGGCGGGCAGCGGGCGCCCGTCCACCAGCAGCCAGGCGCCGGTCTGCACGACCTCGCGTTCGGCGGGCTGCGGCCAGGGGCCGAGCACCTGGTCGGTGGCCAGCCACGGACGGTCGGTGAACACGTGGTCGCGCACGTTGTCCACGGTCGGCAGGCCGACCGACGCCCGGTGGGCGTTGACCTGCTCCCCGAACAGCGCGTTCATGGTCCGGACGTTGTCCTCCCACAGCTCCCGGTTGCCGGTCAGCCCGGGCCGGTACGGCTGGCTCGGGTATTCGAACGGCCGGTGGTGCGGGGAGGGCAGCATGGTCGGCTGGAGGGCGACGTACACGAAGCGGGCGCCCACCACCTCGGCCGCCGCCTGGGCACCGGCCACGGCCGGGAACAGGCCGGTGGCCACCACCACGCCGCCCGGCTCGGCGGCCTCGGCGACCGCCTCGTGGAACTTCGCGACCAGCGCGGCCACCCGCCGGGGGAAGTCCCCCGGCGCCGGCGGCTTCCCGCCGACCTGCCCCCGGACCGGGTCCCCGACCGGCACCATCTCGACCCCGGCGGCGGCCAGCCGCTGCGCGAACTCCTCGTCCGGCGGCGCGCACACCCGCACCTGCGCGCCGAGTTCCCGCAGCTTGACCGCGAGCCCCGCCAGCGGCTGGACGTCGCCGCGGGACCCGTACGTGGACAGCACCACTCGCATGTCGTCATTCCTCCCGTTTCCCCCGAGGCCCGCCCGGGAGTCGACGATTGTGCGGGACGCCCAGGGCCTTGCCGCAAGGGCCCCCTCGCGCTGTAGGTTGAGACCGGCGGGAAGCGCGCGTGGTCATCCGCCTGCCCTCCGCCAGTCCTCCGCCTGTCATCCGCCTGTCATCCGCGCAGGCAGGCCATCACCTCCCCGACCAGCACCCGCGCCCGGTCCACCGTCGCGGCCAGCGCCTCCGGCGTCTCCCCCGCAGCGCCCAGCAGTCGACCCACCCGCTCCCCGAAGTCCAAGGGGACTCCCGGGAGTTGTGCGGCGACCGCCAGCGCTCCCTTCTCGTTGAGGCACCAGCGCCGGTCCCGCGCGTGCAGCGCCTGCACCAGCACGCCCACCGCCCGGGAGAGGCAGAGCGCGACGTACAGGGTGTCGCCCCTGGCCGCACCCTTCGCCGCGGCGCCGACCAGGAACTCCGCCTCCCACGCCCCGCCCGTCAGGGCCTCGCGCAACGGCTCGGGGTACCGGGCGGTCTGCGCCTGGAGGGCCGCCAATTCCCCTGCGGGATCGGCGAGTACGCGACCGAGCGCGACCTCGCCCGGGTAGCAGGGCGACCAGAACCCCAGCGGGTGACCGGCCTGCACCCCGACCTCGTACCGGCCGGCCCGGCAGTCCGCCCACACCCGCTCGACCCGGTCGAGGTCCCGCAGGATCCAGTCCACGGCGACCCCGTCGACGCGCAGCCACGCCCCGCCGTTCACCCACGGCCCCCAGCCCCCCGGACCGGCCACCTCCACGTCCGGCCCGGCCAGCGCCCGCAGCGCGGCGAGGTCGGGCTCGCCGCGGTAGTAGAGGCCGAGGTCCCAGTCCGACTCCGGCCGGTGCGCCCCGCGCGCCCGGCTTCCGCCGAGCATCACGCCCACCACACCCGGAACGTCCGCGAGCCGGGCCGCCATGGTCTCGATGTGTTCGTCGATCGCCTGCATGACGGGAAGTCTGGCGCCCGGGCGGGCGCCGGGCCAGCGGATTCGGGCCTCCGGCGAGCCTCAGTAGCCGACGGTGAACCGGCGCTGGACGAAGCGCGGCAGCTCCGCCTCGTCCACCAGCGCGACCGCGGCGTCCTCCGCCGAGATCCGGCCCGGCCCGTCGGCGGGTGGGCTGGGCCTGGAGCCGTTCGCGCAGCCCGATCCCTCAACGGCCGGCAGGGCCACGGTGGTCCGCGCCCGGCGCGGCCGTACCCTCCCCCGCCGGTCCCCCGGCCAGCCGGGACGCCAGTTCCTCCGCCAGCCGCGCGACCCGTCCGCGGCGGCGGCGGGCGAGGGCCAGCCCGAGGTGGCGGCGGGGGCCGGGTTCGGCCAGGGGGAGGGCGACCAGGTCCGGGTGCCGGGCCAGGCCGATCTCGGGGATCAGCGCGATGCCGATCCCGGCGCGGACCAGGGACTGGGCGAACTCGTAGTCCGTCGCCGTGCACGAGATCCGCAGATCGACGCCGGCCAGGTCGGCGTAGCGGGCGAGCTGGCCGGCGGACTTGCGGCAGCCCAGGATCCAGCGCTGGTCGGCGAGTTCGGCCAGGTGCGGTGCCTCGGGACGGGCCCGGTAGCGGGCGGCAGCGGGGTGGTGGCACGGCAGCACGACGCGCAGCGGGTCCTCGCCGAGCTGCGTCCAGTCCAGCCCCGAGCGGTCGCCCGGCCGGGCGGGTGGCGGGCCTTCGAGGTGGTAGGCGAGGGCGAGGTCGGCGCGTCCCTCGCGGACGGCGGGCAGGCTCTCCTCCGGTTCCGCCTCCAGGATGGTGAGTTCCACTTCCGGGTGGTCCGCGGCGAATGCGGCGAGCGCCGCGGGCAGCAGTCGTCGTCCGCCGCTGGCGAAGGTGGCGACGGTCAGCGCGGTCCGCTCGGCGGTCAGTCGGGCGATGCGCTGCTGGGTGTCGGTGAGTTCGGCCGCGATGGCGTCGGCCGCCTCGACCAGCAGCCGGCCCGCGTCGGTGAGCGTGACGCCGCGGGTGGAGCGCTTCACCACGGGCGCGCCGAGGCCGCGTTCGAGTGCGGCGACCTGCTGGGAGACGGCCGAGGGGGTGCAGTGCAGCGCCAGGGCCGCCTGGTTGAAGCTGCCGCGGCGGGAGACCTCCCGCAGTACCGCCAGCCGCTGGACGTCGATCAACAGTTCTCCTAACGATGAGCCGTCGATCTCGACACTACTGCTGGTGGCCGGTCCACGGCAGGCTGACCCCACCGAAAGCGACGGGAAGGGACCGAGGGCGTGGACGTGTGTGTGATCGGCGGGAGCCGCTACTTCGGCAGGCGGGTGGTCGAGGAACTCCGCGATGCGGGCGCGGCGGTGACCGTCGTCAACCGCGGCTCGGTGCCCGCCCCGCACGGTGTGACCCACCTGCGGGCCGACCGCGACGACGAGGCCGCGCTGCGTGCCGCGCTCGCCGACCGGCGCTTCGACGCCGTCGTCGACCAGGTCTGCTACACGCCCGTCCAGGCGGCCGTCGCCGCCCGGGTGTTCGCCGACCGCACCGCGCGCTACGTGCTCACCTCCACCGTCGAGGTCTACGCCCACCTCGGCCGGCCCGGCGGCCCGCCGCTCACCGAACCGGCGCTCGACCTGTCGGCCGAGCCGGTGGACCTGCAACTCCCCTGGACCGACAACCGGTTCGTCGACGACCACTACGCCGAGGGCAAGCGCCAGGCGGAGGCACTGCTCACCCGGCAGGCAGCCTTCGACCTCGTCACCGTCCGTACGGCGCACGTCCTCGGCGGTGCCGACTTCACCGGACGGCTGGCCCACTACGTGGACCGGATCGGACGCGGCCTGCCGGTGGCCGTCCACACCGCACCGCAGCGCGCTTCCTTCGTCCACGAGGCGGAGATCGCCCGCTTCCTGGCCTGGGCCGCGAAGGCCGACTTCACCGGACCGGTCAACGCGGCCTCGCAAGGCTCCCTGGACGTAGCGGAGTTGTGCGCAGCGGTGGGCCGGGTGACCGGCACAGAGCCCCGACTGACCACGGGAGCGGGCGAGCCGCCCTCACCGTTCTCCTTCGACCGCTGCTACGCCATGGACACGGGACGGTCGGCCCGCCTGGGCTTCCGCTTCTCCGCCGTCACCGACTGGCTTCCCGAGGCCGTCAAGGAGGTCCACGCATGACCGCCGCCGCCCGCGCGGCCGCCCTCACCCGCACCATCGGCGAGTTCACCGTCAGCGCCATCGGCCTCGGCGCGATGCCGCTGTCCGTCGAGGGCCGCCCCGACGAGGAGCAGGCGATCGCCACCGTCCACGCCGCCCTGGACGCGGGCGTGACGCTGATCGACACGGCCGACTCCTACCACTGGCACGCGGATGAGGTCGGCCACAACGAGCAGCTGCTCGCCCGCGCCCTGGCGGCGTACGGGCGCGGCACGGACGGCGTCCTGGTGGCGACCAAGGGCGGCCGGGGCCGCCCGGGCGACGGCAGCTGGACGGTCGACGGTGACCCGCGCCACCTGCGGCGCGCCGCCCGGGCCTCGGCCGCCCGGCTCGGCGTCGAGGCGATCGGCCTCTACCAGCTGCACAAGCCGGACCCGGCCGTCCCGTTCGCGGAGTCCGTCGGCGCGCTGCAAGAGCTGGCCGAGGAGGGCACCGTCCGGATGGTCGGCCTGTCCAATGTGGACTGCGAGCAGATCCGCACCGCACGGGAGATCCTCGGCCAGCGCCTGGTCTCCGTGCAGAACCGTTTCTCCCCTGCACACACCGCCACCCGCGACACCCTCGACCTGTGCACCGAACTCGGCCTCGCCTTCCTCCCCTGGAGCCCGCTCGGCGGCATCTCGCTCAGCGCCGTCGACGACCCGGGCAGCGACGCACCGACGACGGACACCCCGTTCCACGCCCTGGCCCGCGCCCGGGGCATCAGCCCGCAGCGGGTGTGCCTCGCGTGGCACCTGGCGCAGTCCCCGGCCGTCCTGCCTATCCCAGGCGCCCGTCGGCCCGCCTCCATCCGCGACTCGGCGGCGGCGGCCGCAGTGGCACT
This sequence comes from Kitasatospora sp. NPDC059648, assembly GCF_042734825.1. Lineage (NCBI taxonomy): Bacteria > Bacillati > Actinomycetota > Actinomycetes > Kitasatosporales > Streptomycetaceae > Kitasatospora > Kitasatospora sp. NPDC059648. Next base: position 16,193 of record NZ_JBHWDU010000071.1, read on the forward strand.
GTCGGCGGAGGAGCTGGCGGGACTGCGGGTGTAGTTACTACACCCGCAGTTACTACACCTGTTGTTACTGCAACCTGCCTCACTACATCTGCCGTAGGTTCGGGGCGCAGCAACGACAGTCGCAGTGAACGCCCCGGGCACAGAATCGGATGTGCTCCAACGACACGGGCGGTAGTACTGACGCCCATGTCGCACAACCTCGCCTTCCCCCTGCTCCGCACCCCCGACCTCGATGCCGTCTTCTCCCTCACCGACCGGCTCCTCGCGCTGGGAGGGGCGGCCGCCCACGGTGGCACCGAGCTCCGGGCCAAGGTGTCGAGCCGGGCCCGCCTCAGGCAGTTGCTGGCAGCGGTTCCCGAGGCGAAGGTCCACGAGCAGATCAGGAAGGACGCGGACACCCCGGGCGACACCCCCCTGCCGTACGCGGACTTCTACACCGTCGATCTCGAACTCCCCGCCCGGCAGCACGCGCGGAGCGCCGTGACCTCGGCGCTCCGCGTCCACGACCGGCTGCAGGTCCACTGGGGCGACCTGGGGTGGCCCGGGTGCCCGGAGCTCGGACTGCCGTGGACCCGCAGGCACGCGCACCTCCAGGTGAACACCCACCACGAGGCCGACGACCTCGACAACCCGTGGACGCCGGACCACGTCGTCTACCTCCACTCCTACGTGGAGGAACACGCGGCCTGGCTCGCCGCCCGGGCGGGCGCGGAGGTCATCGGCGAACCCCACTGGTTCTGAGCGCGCCCTGCGGCCGTGTCGGCGTGATGCCGGCCTCCTGGCAGGGCTGGCAGCGATCTGTGAGCAACGTGCATGCGGCGGCCGGAATCATCGGTTCCGAGCCGCCCACAGCCAGCCGCAGCCGTCCTGACCAGCGAGGGAGTCCCCGCCGCATGTCGTCCGCATCCCCCACCCCGCCCTGGAACGTCCACCGGCTGCCGCGTGCCGACGGCAGCGTCTTCCTGGTCACCGGCGGCAACGCCGGGATCGGGTACTTCGTCGCGGAGCAGCTGGCGGCGACCGGGGCGACCGTCGTCCTCGGCAGCCGGAACCCCGCGAAGGCCGAGAGCGCCATGGTCTCGATCCGGGCACGCGTCCCCGAAGCGCGGCTGCGCGCCGTACGGCTGGACGTCGCCGACCTCTCCTCGCTGCGAACGGTCCCGGACGCACTGGGGGTGGAGCGCCTGGACGCCGTGATCCTCAACGCGGGCGTGGCGCTCGACGACCCCCCGCGCCAGGAGACCGGGGACGGTCACGAGCTGATGTTCGGCACGAACCACCTCGGGCACTTCGCCCTGACCCACTGGCTGATGCCACTGCTGTCCGCCGCCCCGGCGGCCCGCGTCGTCACCATGGGCAGCTTCGCGGCGAAGTCCGAACTCCTCGATCCGGACGACCTGCAGTCCCGGAAGGACTACCGGCCCAAGCGCACCTACGGACGCTCGAAGCTGGCACAGATGCACTTCGGCCTCGAACTCGACCGCCGACTCCGCACGGCCGGCAGCACGGTGGCGAGCGTGCTGGTCCACCCCGGCGGCGCGCTGGACTCCCTGACCCCCTCCCGGCCGCCGGTCCACGTGCGGACCACCGCCGCACGTCTGGGCACCGCACCCGCAGGCCTCCTCCTCCAGGGCAAGCACGCCGGCGCCTGGCCCGCCGTCCGGGCGGTGCTCGACCCGGCCGTACGCGGCGGCCAGCTGTGGGGCCCGCGCGCCTTCGGCCTGCGCGGCGAACCCCGCCTCGAACCGGTGTGGACCAACCTCACCGACACCACCGTCGCGGCCCGCCTGTGGGATGCCAGCCGCGACCTGACCGGCGCCGACCCGGGCACGCGGTAGCCCCCGCCCGGCCCCGTGCCCACCCGGCCCGCCGCCACCAGCGGCGGGCCCGCGCCACCGGGTGGCGGGCCGTCGACGGCGCGGAGCCGCCAACCGCTACGAGGACGCCGCGGCCCGGTCGGACTCGCCGCGCAGCACGCAGAACTCGTTGCCCTCCGGATCGGCGAGCACCGCCCACCCCGAGCCGTCGGGGTTCCGCAGATCGCTGACCATCGTGGCCCCGAGCCCCAGCAACCGCTCCACCTCCTCCTCGCGCGAGGTCTCCGGCCGCAGGCACAGGTGGACCCGGTTCTTCACCGTCTTCGGCTCCGGCACCTGATTGAAGTACAGGACCGGCCCCTCGGCCAGCATCACCACGACCTCCCGGTCGCCCGGCCCGTCCTCCGGGCCCAGCGGACGGCCCGTCACCCGGCTCCAGAAGCGGGCCAGCCCATAGGCGTCCGCGCAGTCGATCGCCACGTTCTGCAATACCGATACCATGCGCCCGAGCCTTCCCGACTTCCGCTCCGGACGCCACTGCCCCGCGGGGCGGTTCTTCGCGCGGGCCAGGCGAGTCACGGCACCACCCCCAGCCACACCCTGCTCGCAGGAGCAGCACACGACCGCCGCACGGACGACAGCCTCGCCCCACGGGCTGCGGGCCTTCACCTGCCACGGCATCGCCCTCCGGACGTTCGGTACTGCGGGTGCTGACCTCCGTGCGACCGCAGACGGACGGCGACGATCGCGGCCGGCCCGGGGCCCGGACCGGCAGTCGTCGCGGTCCCGTCCCGGCTACTCCCTTCCCCCGGAGGGGAACGGGAACAGCAGGACAGGGCCACCGGAGGTGTCCGGTGGCCCTGCCCTCGCGATCCGCGTGTCGCTTGCCGCGATCCGCTCGCCGCGGGCGTCAGTTCATGAAGGTGACGTCCCAGTGGCTGCCCTCGTTGGCGTAGATGTTGCCGGAGGGAGCGGTCCACAGGTCGGCGCCGTCACCGCGGGTGCCGCTGTGGGTGAAGGTGCCGTGGATGTAGTTGGTGAGGCAGCTCATCATGCCGAAGTCCAGCTTGTAGCCGTTGCCGTGGCTGTAGGTGCCGCCGGCGTGGCCGGTCTCGGTGCCACCGGTGATGTTCAGCGGGCAGCTGCCGACGGCGTGCTTCAGGTTGATGGCGCCGTCGACCGTGGCGCGGCGCAGACCGTCGAAGGAGGTGCAGCTGCTGCTGTTGCGGTCGGAGCAGTTGCCCGAGGAGGACCAGGTGATCCCGGCGGCCGAGAGCATCGAGGCGGCCTGCGACTGGCTCAGGGTGTCGCCACCGGAGCCGCCGGAGCCACCGGTGCTGCCACCGCCGCCGAGCAGGGCGCCCCAGGTGGCCGGGCCGACGATGCCGTCGACCGGGTTCAGGCCGGCGGACTGCTGGAAGTTGCGCACCTTGGAGTCGGTGCCGGGGCCGAAGGCGCCGTCCACGGCCAGGCCGGCGCCGTGGGCGTTCAGCTGGACCTGGAGCGCCTTGACCGCGTCGCCGTTGTCGCCGTTGCGGACGGTGACGATCAGCTTGGACCAGGTGTCGGGGCCGACGACGCCGTCCACCGGGGTCAGGCCGTTGGCGCTCTGGAAGCTCTTGACCTTGCCCTCGGTGCCGGGACCGAAGGCGCCGTCGACACCGGTCGCGAAGCCGCGGGCGGACAGCAGGTACTGGACCGTGGTCACGTTGTCGCCGCGGTCGCCGTTGCGGACGGTCGGCCAGCTCGCGGCCTGGGCGGCGGGGGCGACGAGCACGGCCGCGAGCAGCGCGGCGAACATCGCGGCGACGAGGGCCGGGATGCGTTTCATGACGGTTCCTCACTGGTGGGACTGAGCGCGGGAGAGGGATGCGGAGGCACGGGCGCGGGAAGGTTGTCCGTCCGCCGCACCGGCCGCCGGGGGGAGACGCTAGGAGAGCCGGGCGGCGTCCCTCTAGCGTTCCCGGCGTCCCTGGGACGGCGGCCCCGCCCCAGGGACGCCCCGAGCCCGCGACGGCCCCCAACCACGACGGCCCACTGCCGGGTTCCCGGTGGTGGGCCGTCGAGCGGAGCGGCTCAGTCCGTGGGCGCCACGGCGCTCTGCGCGCCGCCGGTGACCCGCAGCAGTTCCTCGTACGTCATCGGCACGACGGTGTGCGGGTGCCCGGCCGCCGCCCACAGCACCTCGTAGTGCCGCAGCGCGGTGTCGACGACCGTGCGCAGCGGTGCCGGGTGGCCGGTGGGGGCGACGCCGCCGATGGCCTGGCCGGTGGCCTCGCGGACCTGCGCGGCCGAGGCCCGGGTGATCTCACCCGCGCCCAACTGCCCGGCCAGGAAGGCCGTGTCGACCCGGTGGGCACCGCTGGTCATCACCAGCAGCGGCTCTCCGTCGCAGCTGAAGACCAGGCTGTTGGCGATCGCGCCGACCTCGCAGCCGAGGGCGGCGGCGGCCTCGGCGGCCGTACGGGCGGAGTCGGGAAGGACGACGATCTCACCGGCGACGCCGGCCGCCGCCAGCGCCTCGGCGACCGCGAGGCTGCGCACGGGAAGGGAGGGACTCATCGCCTCATCATGCCCTTTCCCGCCCGGCGGTGGCCGGGGCGGCAGGGGTGCACCCGGCGGCGGCCCGGCCGGCGCCCGCCCGGCCGGCGGCGCTCAGCACCGCCCGTACGCCCGCCGTGAGCACGGAGGCGTCCCGCCCGACGCCCCAGACCACCTCCCCGTCGATCCGGCCCTCCACGTAGGCGACCGCGTCGGAGCTGCCGCCGGCCTTGTGCTCGCTGAAGGACAGGATCTCCACCCCCACCGCCGCCGCCACCGCGTCCACCGGCCCGGCGCCGGTGCCCCGGCGGTCGTCCACCTCGGCCCAGTCGTCGCCGACCCGCCACTCCCGACCGGCCCCCGCGTCCAGGTACTCGGCCCGGAAGAGCCCGTACAGCTCCTCGCCGGTGACCTCCAGTCCGCTGTCGTCCGTCGCCTCCTGCACCACCCGGGCGAACTCGGTCTGCAGCCGCCGGGGCAGTTCCAGCCCGGCGCCGGTCTGCAGCAGGTAGGCGATCCCGCCCTTGCCGGACTGGCTGTTGACCCGGATCACCGCCTCGTAGTCGCGCCCGAGGTCGGCCGGGTCGATCGGCAGGTACGGCACGGACCATGGCGCCTCCCGCTCGGGCACGCCCAGTTCGGCGGCGGTCTTCGCGTGCTGGGCGAAGCCCTTCTTGATGGCGTCCTGGTGGGTGCCCGAGAAGGCGGTGTGCATCAGGTCGCCGACGTACGGGTGCCGCTCGCGCACCGGCAACCGGTTGCAGTGTTCGACGGTGCGCCGGACCTCGTCGATGTCGGAGAGGTCGAGCATCGGGTCGACGCCCTGGGTGTGGAGGTTGAGCGCCAGGGTCACCAGGTCGACGTTGCCGGTGCGCTCGCCGTTGCCGAACAGGCAGCCCTCGACCCGCTGGGCGCCGGCCAGCACCGCCAGTTCGGCGCAGGCGACGCCGGTGCCCCGGTCGTTGTGGGGGTGGACGGAGAGGATCACCGCGTCGCGCCGGTCCAGGTGCCGGTCGGCGTACTCGATCTGGTCGGCGTACACGTTGGGCGTGGCGATCTCGACGGTGGCCGGAAGGTTGTGGATCACCGGACGGTCGGGAGAGGCGTCCCACAGCGCGGTGAGGCCGTTGCAGACCTCCAGTACGTAGTCGGGCTCGGTCAGGTTGAACACCTCGGGCGAGAACTGGAAGCGCAGGCCGTCCCGCCCCTCCCCCAGCCGGGCCATCCGCTCGGCCGCCGCCGTGACCAGCGCCCGCAGGCCGTCCCGGTCCTTGCCCAGGACGACGTCCCGCCACAGCGGCGCGGTGGCCGTGTAGAGGTGGACGACCACGTTCGGCAGGCCCTCGACGGCCTCGAAGGTGCGGTCGATGAGATCGGCCCGGGCGGCGGTGAAGACGACGGCGGTGACGTCCTCCGGCACCGCCCCCGGCTGCTCGGCAAGCCGGCGGACGAAGTCGAAGTCGGTACGGCTGGCGGAGGGGTAGCCGACCTCGATCTCCTTGAAGCCCATGGCCAGGAACAGGTCGAACATCCGCTGCTTGCGTGCCGGGTCCATCGGCTCGGCGAGCGCCTGATTGCCGTCCCGCAGGTCGACGGGCACCCACAGCGGGGCCCGCTCGATCCGGCGGCCGGGCCAGCGGCGCAGCAGCGCGGGGACGTGGACCCGCTCGTGGGCGGGGCGGTAGCGGTGGGAGGGCATGGCGCCGCCGCGCTGGGGGTTCCAGGCCGGGGCGTCGGCCGGGACGGGGCCGGCGGGGGCGTGCAGGGTCGGGAATCGCATGGAGAGGTCCTCAACTGGGGTACCGGAGACCGGCAGGACGGCGCCCCGCAGCGGGGTGCCGGTCCGGTCACGCCCCGCTGCGGCCACCAAGAAGGAGAGCACTCCACGGCTGCATGCCGGGTAGGGTAACCACGACAGAAGTACTCAGACAACCTGACAGGTGACGACGATGCCCCCGCTCCGCCCCTCCCCCCTCGCCGAACAGGCCGCCACCCTGATCGAGGAGCGGATCCGGTCCGGGGAGTGGCCGGTCGGCGGCAAGCTGCCCGGCGAGGTGGCGCTCGCGAAGGAGCTGGGCGTCGGGCGCTCGACCGTCCGGGAGGCGCTGCGCACGCTCGCCGCCGCCGGAATGGTGCACAGCCGCCAGGGCTCCGGGGTGTTCGTGACGGCCGACCGCCCGGCCGCCGGGGACTGGACCACCCGGCTGCGCGCCGCCGAACTGGCGCACGTCTACGAGGTGCGCACGATGGTCGAGGTGCAGGCGGCCCGGCTGGCGGCCGAGCGCCGTACGGCCGCGGACCTCGCCGCCGTGGACGCCGCGCTGGCCGCGCGCCTGGCGGCGGGCGGGGCGGACGACGCCGCCTTCGTGGACGCCGACATCGCGCTGCACACGACGGTCGTGGCCGCCGCCCACAACCCCGTCCTGGATGACCTGTTCGCCCAGTTCGCCCCGGTCCTGAGGGAGCACCTGGTCGCCCTGGTGGGCCTGTTCGGGCTGCGCGAGGGCGATCCGAACCAGGGCTACGCCTCGCACGCCGAGCTCGTCCGGGCGCTGCACGACGGTGATCCGGCGGTGGCCGGGCGGGTGCTGGCGGCGGAGCTGGAGTCGACCCGGGCGCGGCTGCTCAGCTCCTGAACAGCCGCTACGGGGCCCGTCGGAGCACGGACCGGAGGGGGCGTCACACACTCTTCACACGGTGGCCATCCGGCGGCCGCGCGCCGGGCCGACACTGTGTCAGGCAGGACGGGACCGGGCTGCTTCGGACGCCAACGGTCAACGTGCGGGTGACATTGTGTCCGGTTCGTGCGCAAGTCCGGCCGAGGCGGCGAACGAGTTTTCACTCCAATCACACGGTATGGCTAGTATCGCTTCGTCAGAAGCCCGTGCCCGGACGGCCCGCCCATTCACCGGCCGGCCGCCAGCCCCAAGGAGTCTGCTCTGCGCGCGCGTGCGAATCGGCGGCCCCCGACGCCGAAGGCCCCCCGCAGGCGTCCGCGCCTGTCCCTGCGGTCGGCGCTGCTCGTCCTGGCCGTCGTCCCCAGCCTCGCCCTGGTCGCCCTCTGGGCCGTGACCAGTGGCGAAACCGTCTTCGACTTCCAGCGCCAGGCCGCCCAGGGCATGCTCGCCCAGAAGGCCGGCCAGCCGTCCAACATCGTCTACTACAACCTCCAGGAGGAGCGCCGGCTCAGCGCCGAGGCGCTCGCCCGGCCCGGCGCCAACACCGACCAGCTGCGCCACCAGCGGCAGTTGACCGACGACGCGGTGCGCCAGTTCCAGGCCCTCTCCGGGGAGAGCACCGAGAACGCCCCCGACGACGTCCGCGACGCCGTCGCCGAGGCCCGGCAGGCGATGGGCAAGCTCGCCGAGCAGCGCGCCGCCGTGGACAAGGGCTCGGTCGACCAGCAGACCGTCTTCACGTACTACACCGACCTGATCGCCGTCGACCTGCGGCTGTTCACCGCGCTCAGCCACGTCGACGCGGGCGAGGTCACCTGGGTGTCCAAGACCCTGGTCAACTCCTTCTGGGCCAAGGAGATGCTGGCCCGCGAGGACGCCGTGCTGGCCCGCGGCTGGCCCGGCGGCCGGCTCAGCACCGCCGACTACCAGCAGGTCCAGCAGCTGATCGGCGCCGAGGACCACCTGTTCACCGTCCAAATCGTCCCGTACGTCCCGGACCGCGAGGCGGCCGCCTGGCACGACCTGATGAACAGCCCGGCCTGGCAGGCCAAGGCCGCCGTCGAGCAGCAGCTCACCCGGCCCACCGCCGCCGATTCCAACGGCACCGTCAGACTGCCCGCCGCCCAGGACCAGTGGCGCCAGGCCGTCGACCAGCTCAACCCCCAGCTGGTCAAGGCGATCGAGACCCGCACAAGCGCCATCGTCGAGGTCGGCAAGGGGACCATCCTCGACCTGCTCACCCGTGTCGTGCTGACCACCGTCGTCGGCCTGATCACCGTCGTCGCCGTCGTCATCGCCTCCTGGCGGATCAGCCGCTCGCTGCGCCGCCGGATCAAGGCACTCCAGAGCCAGGCCCAGGAGATGGAGCGCACCCTGCCCGAGGTGGTCGACCGCCTCGGCCGCGGCGAACAGGTCGACGCCGAGGCCGAGAGCCGGGAAGTCACCGCCGGCGATCACGGCAACGGCACCGACGAACTCGCCCGCCTCGGCCAGGCCCTCAACCTGGCCCGCTCCGCCGCCCTGGGCGCCGCCGTCCGGCAGGCCGATCAGCACCGCGGCTTCGAACGCCTCCTCCAGCGCATCGCCCGCCGCACCCAGCTGCTGATCGGCCGCCAGCTGCGCAAGCTCGACGAGCTGGAGCGCAGGCACGAGGACCCGGAGGTCCTGGAGGGCCTGTTCGACCTCGACCACCTCACCGCCCGCCTGCGCCGCTACGAGGAGAACCTCGTCATCATGGCCGGCGGCCAGCCGCAGCGGCGCTGGCGCAAGCCCGTACCGCTGCTGGACGTGCTGCGCTCCGCCCAGGGCGAGGTGCAGGACTACCGGCGGATCATGATCGACGTCGAGGGCCACCCGTGGCTCTCCGAGCGGGCCGTCGGGCCGGTCGCCCACGTGCTCGCCGAACTGATGGAGAACGCCACCACCTTCTCCAAGCCGCCCACCCCGGTCGAGGTCCGGGCAGCCATGGTCGGCCGCGGGCTCGCGGTCGAGATCGAGGACCGCGGCCTCGGCATGGACCCGGAACAGTACGACGCGGCCAACGAGCTGATGAGCCGCCCGCCGCGCACCGACGTGCTCGCCCGGGCCGACGACATCCGGCTCGGCTTCTTCGTGGTCGCCCGGCTCGCCGCGCTCACCGGCCTGAAGATCGAGTTCCGGCCGTCGGCGTTCGGCGGCACCCGGGTCGTCGTGCTCGTGCCGGACGAACTGGTCATCGACGGCGACGCCGGGCTACTGCCGGACACCGCGCCCGCCGAGCCGATCCCGCTGGTCCGGCGCTCCCGCCGGGCGCTGCGCTCCGCCTCCGACGAGCCGCCGCAGCCCGCCGTGCCGATGGGGCCGCCGGTCGCGCCGGTGGACTCCTTCGGGCCCGTCGAGGCCGTCGCGCCCGCGTTCCAGGAGCCGACGCTCCGGGAGCCGGCGTTCCAGGAGACAGCCCTCCAGCAGCCGGCCGTGCGGGGACAGGCGGCGCAGCAGGAGCAGGCGAACGAGCAGCCCATCGAGCACAGCTCCCCCGCCGACCGGTCCCCGGCGTACCAGGCCCAGGCCCAGGGCCAGGGCCCTTGCGACGCCCCGCCCCCGCACGACGCCCCCGTCTACCCGGACATCGCCTACGCCCGGGTGACCGAGGCCGAGGCCCCGTACGCCGACGAGCAGTACCGCCCGGCCGACCACTACCGGCTGGCCGAGCGGCGGCAGCCCCGTGAGTACCCCTCCGCCGTGCCGGTGAGCCCGGTCGAGGGCGGGCAGCCTCCGCTGCCGCAGCGGGTCCGCCAGGCCAGCCTGGCCGCCGAGCTGCGGGTGCCGCCGCCGGCCCGGCAGCAGTGGGTCGACCCGAACGCCGGGCAGCCGGCCGGCGGGCAGCCCGCCGGCGGCCCGTTCCACCGGCTCGACCAACCCGACCAGCCGGACCGCTCCGGGCGTCCGGTCCGCCGCTCCGGCGCGACCATCGGCGCCTTCCAGCGCCAGTCCCGCGCCGCCCGGGCCCAGGACAGCGGCGAGCACCCGCTGCCCCGGGCCGCCGCCACCCCGCCGGCTCCCCCCAGCACGCCCGCCGGTCCCCCCGCCTCCGCGTCCGCCGCGTCCCCCTGGGCCCTGCCGGCCGCGGAACCCCGAACCACACGAACGGAAGACAGGCCATGAACCGCACGATCGCCACCCACCAGGACCTGGACTGGCTGCTGGACGGACTCGTCGAGTCGGTGCCCGGGACCCGCAACGCCGTCCTGCTCTCCGACGACGGCCTCGTGGTCAGTCACTCCCGCACCATCGAGCGGGCCGACGCCGAGCGCCTGGCCGCCGTCGCCACCGGGCAGCAGTCGCTCGCCCGGGGCGTCGGCCAGCTCTTCGACGGCGGGCCGGTGCACCAGGTGATCGTCGAGCTCGCCGAGTGCTGGCTGTTCGTCATCGCCGCCGCCCAGGGCACCCACCTGGCCGTGGTCGCCTCCCAGGAGGTGGACGCCGAGGTGATGTCCGTCGCGATGCACACCCTGGTGCAGCAGGTCGGCCAGAAGCTCACCACCCCGAACCGGGCCGAGGCCGCGCCGGCGTCCTTCGACGTCTTCGCCAGCCGGAACCGGGGCTGACCGCCGCGTGGGCCCGTACAGCGAGCCGGAGGACGGCCGGGCGCGCGGCCGGGTGCCGCACTGGAGCGAGCTGGAGGAACCGGAGGCGGAGGACGAGACGGGCGTCATGGTGCGCCCGTACACCATCACCCGCGGCCGGACCGCGCCCGAGCGCGACGACCTCACCCTGATCACCGTGCTCACCACGATCGACGAGGAGGCCGACGCGGCCCTGGCGCGGGGCAGCCGCGCCGGTGCCCGCGCCCTCCAGCCCGAGCACCGGCTCATCCTCGACCGCTGCCGGCGCCCGGCAGCCGTCGCCGAGGTGGCGGCCGGCCTGGACCTTCCGGTCTCGGTCACCAAGATCCTGCTGGGCGACCTGGTCGCCCAGGGCCTGCTGAAGGCCCGGGCACCACTCTCGGTGGCCCGCGCCGCCGGGGGCGTGGACCTCGGCCTGCTCACGGCCGTACGCGAAGGACTCCGGAGACTTTGAACATGGCAACACCCCCCTCCAGCGGTTCCGTTGACGGGATCGCCGCCGCCCCGGCCGCCGTCAAGATCCTGATCGCGGGCGGCTTCGGCGTCGGCAAGACGACCCTGGTCGGCTCGGTCAGCGAGGTCACCCCGCTGCGCACCGAGGAGTACCTGACCACGGCCAGCGTCGGCGTGGACGACCTGGCCGGCGTCGACCAGAAGGACACCACCACCGTCGCCCTGGACTTCGGCCGGATCACCGTCAGCCCCGAGCTGGTGGTCTACCTGTTCGGCACGCCCGGCCAGGAACGTTTCTGGTTCATGTGGAACGACCTGGTCAACGGCGCCCTCGGCGGGATCGTCATCGCCGACACCCGGCGGCTGGAGACCAGCTTCGCGTCCATCGACTTCTTCGAGAGCCGGACCATCCCGTTCGTGGTCGCGATCAACTGCTTCCACAACCACAACACCCGTACCCCGGAGGAGATCCGGGCCGCGCTCGACCTCGACCCGCAGGTCCCGATGCTGATCGGCGACATCCGCGAGCGTGCCTTCGGCCGCGACCTGCTGCTCGCCCTGGTCGACCACCTGATGGACCTCGCCGCCGTCGCCCCCGTCGGCTGAGCCGCTTTGGAGCCCCCTGTGACCACACCCCTGCGCGTCCTCGTCCACGGCGGCGGCATCGGCGGCCTCACCCTCGCCACCGCCCTCGCCCGCCGCGGCCACCACGTCGAGGTCGCCGAACTGCGCGACCAGCTGGAGGCACTCGGCGTCGGCATCATCCAGCCCTCCAACGCCCTGCACGTGATGCGCGAGATCGGCGTGCTGGCGGAGTGCCTGGCCGTCGGCTTCGAGTGGGAGGTGCTGACCGTCTGCGACCCGGCCGGCGCCACCCTAGCCCGGATCCCCCAGCCCCGGATGGACGACGCCCCCGCCAACAACGGCATCCCGCGCCCCGCCCTGGCCCGGGTGCTCGCCGCCGCGGCCACCGCGGCGGGCGCCGTCGTCCGCTTCGGGACGACGATCGGGTCGGTGAAGGAGGACGGTTCCGGCGTCGACGTCACCCTCACCGACGGGCACGGCGGCCGCTACGACCTGGTCGTCGGCTTCGACGGCATCGGCTCGCCGCTTCGCAGGCACCTCTACGGGGAGAAGTACGCCCCCGAGTACACCGGCTTCGCCAACTGGCGCGTCACGCTGCCCCGTTCGCCCGAGGTCCAGGGCGTGGTGATGTCGGCGGGCAACCTCAAGGCCAAGGCGCTGCTCACCCCGATCAGCGACGAACTCATGTACCTGGGCGCGGTGTTCGCCGAGGCCGAGGAATTCCGCCCGGACCCGTCGACCGCCCATGAGCAGCTGCGGGAGCGCCTGGCCGGCTTCGGCGGCCCGATCGCCGAAGCCCTCGCCCAGGTCACCGACCCGGCGGCCGTGGTCTACTCCCGGATCTCCCAGGTCACCGTCGAGGAACCCTGGCACGTCGGCCGGATCGCCCTGGCCGGCGACGCCGCCCACGCCTCCACCCCGCACCTCGCCCAGGGCGCCGCCATGGCCGTCGAGGACGCCCTGGTGCTGGCCCAGAGCCTGGAGGCCGCCTCCGACGTCCCGGCCGCGCTCGCCGCCTGGGAGGAGCGGCGTCGGCCGCGCGCCATGTGGGTACAGGCGATGTCCCGGGCGATCCTCAAGCAAGAGACGGGGACGCCGACGACGGCCGAGGAGGACGAGCTGCTGAAGGTCGGCGTCCCGGGCGCCACCCACGTGCTGGTCAAGCCGTACTGAACCCGCCGTTCGGCCCAGCGCGGGGTTGTGCCCGCGCTGGGCCGCGTTGCACGCAGGCGGTCGTCCGGATCAGCGGCCCTTCGAACTCACCGGGCATGACGGGTTCGCGCGGATCAGCCTGGTCAGCGAGCGGGCGCTGAAAGTCCTTCAGGTCCTCGCGGAACGGTGATCTCCTTGCGCCGCTTCCAGACCGCCGCCGAGATCCGGGCCAGCAGGCGGGCCGCCGGGTCGTCTCGGTCCGCGCCGGAGGCGAGCGGGCCGGTGTAGCAGACCGCGATCAGGTACGGCGGGCAGTCGTACGGATGGACCAGGCCGACGCAGTGCCGGGCGCCGGGGATCCAGCCGTTCTTGAACGCGATCCGGGTGCCCGGCGGAAGACCTGCGGCGAGGTCCACCCGGAAGTCGTTGCGCTCCAGCAGGGCGAGGAGTTCGGGCTCGTCCGCGAGGGAGTGGAGGAGGCGTACGAGATCGCGGGCGCTGACTAGGTTGTGCACGCCCGCGTTGCGCGCCGCGTAGTCCTCGATCCCGCGCGGGCTCGCACTGCGGGTGGCTCCCGCCTGGCGCCAGACCTCGGCCACGGCCCGTTGGTCGGTGCGGGCCAGGCAGAGGTTGGTGGCGAGGTTCGAGGAGTGGGTGATCATCCGCTCGGCGAGCAGGCGGAGTGGGACATGGCTGCCGAGGAGTTCCCAGGGCAGCGGGTCGCTGTCCCAGTCCGGGTCGTTGCCGAACTCGCCACCCACGACGGACTCGAAATGGTTGACGACCGGCACCTCGGCATCGAGGTTCGCCCCACTGCGGGTGAGCGCGGCGAGCACCGCGATCTTCATCGTGCTTGCAGCATCGTGCAGTTCGTCCGGTGCATGCGTGAACACCGGCTCGGCATTGCTGGCCCAGGGGGCCACCACCACGGACAACATGGCGGCAGGATAGAGGAGATCCGGTCAGACCTCGGCCGTTGCGGCGAACGACACGAACGCCTTCCAGGCGGCGGGGTCGAAGGTCAGATGAGGGCCGCTCTTGTCCTTGGAGTCACGCACGTGGACGACACCGGGGGTCTCGGCGACCTCGACGCAGGCACCGCCCTCGTTGCCGCTGTAGGTGCTCTTACGCCAGGCGACTTCGACGCAAGCTGGCTGCGTCGCCTGCCTCCCCGACGGCTGTTGGCCGCCGACAGTTGGGTCCGCTCACTGCTTCTCGGATGCGTGCCCGTGGCTTGGGCCACGGGCACGCTGCACCCGGTCCTCTATGTCGTCCTGCTCGCCGGATCGTCGGTGCTGCACGCCTGGGGCAGTGCGGGAAAGTACGCGCTACTCGCCCGGATGCTTCCGCCGGAGCAGCGTCTGGCCGCGAACGCGCTGGCGAGCTCAACCAGTTCGGCATCCGTCGTCATCGGCCCCGCGCTCGCCGGTTTCCTGGCGACAGTCGTGAGTCCCGCCTGGATCATCGGTCTCGATGCCGTGTCCTTCGCCATCCTCGCCGCGCAGGTCGGACGGCTGGGCTCCATGGCCGAGGAGACTGCGACGGCCGAGCCGATCGGCACCGGCCGATCGGCGGCCGGCCTGCACATGGTGCGCCGCCAACCCGAGCTGCTCGGGATTCTCGCCCTGACATGGTTCTTCAACTTCTTGTACGGACCGGTGGAGGTCGCACTCCCGCTGCATGTCACCGATGATCTCCATTCCGGCGCAAGCCTTCTCGGGCTGTACTGGACGCTCTTCGGTGTCGGCGCCGTTCTGGGTGCCCTGACCGTGGGCACCCTGCGCAGGCTCCCGCTCTGGCCGGTCACCCTGGGCATCGTCGTCGGCTGGGGCCTGGCCCTCGTGCCTTTCGGTCCGGGGGTGCCGACATCCGTCTCCGTCAGCTGCTTCGCATTGGGCGGCTTGATCTACGGACCCTTCACCGCACTATCCCTCACCCTGTTCCAGGGCCGCACCCCTGCACCCTGGCTGACCACCGTCCTGACCGCCCGAAGCGCCGCCCTTCTCACTGCCGCGCCCACGGGCACCACCCTCGGCGGTCCCCTCGCCACCGCGATCGGACCCCGACAGGTGCTGGCCGCGTCGGGAGTCGCCACCATCACCCTCGCCCTCGTCGCCGCCGCCATTCGGGCCCGGGGGAAGAGTCGAGCGCTCGCCAGGCCAGTGGCCCGGGCAACCCGCGAAGCCGGGTCCCGACCGGGCGGGTGATCAGGAGGCTTGCGTTCACTCTCAACTCATCGCAACGCGCGCCGACGATCAACCATTGCAATGCAGCACCAACATGCCCTGTGACGGGCTCGTCGGCATCGTGCTCACCCAGGTCGGGATGTCCGTACAGCGGCCCGTGAAAACGAGAGGAGTGGGAAGTCGAATCCGCCGACTTCCCACTCCTCCTGCACTCCCCGGTGACGGTTCCCGGGAGCGCGGCGGGCCCTGCTACCCGGTGTCGCCGGTCCGGCTCAGCCCCGGCCGGTGAGGGCCAGGGGCTGGTAGTCCTGGGACTTGGGCGTGTTGCCGGCGCCCAGGGCGGTGAGGCGGTTGCCCGGGGCGGCGACGACGGCCAGGTAGGAGACGTTCTCGTAGCCGGTCACCGAGAGGTCCAGGGCCTGCCAGTGGCCGTGGGTACAGCGGAAGCCGAGCGGGCGGTCCTGGGCACCGCTCGGGTCCCAGCCGACGGTGGCCATGCCGCCGGGGACGGCGGTGACCGACCACAGCTTGCCCGCGAGGCCTTCGGGGGCCGGGACGGTCGTCCAGGTGCGGCCGTCGAAGTGGGCGACCAGCGGGTGGCCGCGGTCCTTGTCGGCGAGGACGGCACGACCGACGACCCAGACGTCCTTCGGCCCGCTCGCGGCGACGCTCTGGTACTCGCCGGCCAGGCCGGTGAAGGCGGGAGCGGCGGCGCGGCTCCAGGCCCGGCCGTCGTAGTGCAGGAGCACCGGCTTGTCGTCGGGGGCGGCGGTGTTGCCCACCGCCCAGACGTCGTCGCGGGCGATCTCGGTGACGGAGTTGAGCCACCAGTCGCCGTCGATCCCGTCGGCGCTCATGCGGTGCCAGGCCGCACCGTCCCAGTGCTCGATAAGCCCGGTGGTGCGGGTCTCGATGGTCGAGCCGCCGTTGGGGCCGGGGGTGCGGCTGGTGACGATGCTCGCGGTACCGACGGCCCAGGCGCTGTCTGGGCGCGGCGCCGAGGACCCGAGAAGGTCGAGGTCGTAGAGCTCACCGGGCGGCGGCTCGATCGGGGTGGACGCCCAGTGGGCGCCGTCCCAGTGCTCGGCGAGGATCCGACCGGTGGTGGGCTCACGGTCGCCGAACACCCAGGCATCGTGCGTCGAGCTGCCGGCGATCGTGTTGGCGCGCATCGTGAAGTCCGGCGCGGGGAGAGGCAGTTCCGTCCACTGCGCACCCCGGCGGTCGTCGTGGCTCACGACCACGGGCGTGAAGCGCACATGCGGCCCGGTGACGGTGACCTGGTAGCCCGTGGCCCACGTGATGTGGCTGTCCAGCTGCACTCCGGAACTCAACACCGTTCCCGACACGGGGAGTTTGCCGGGAGTGAATCCCCCGGCGGCAACCGCCTCGGACGCGCCCGGTGCGTTCGGCGTGTCCGGGCCGTCCGCGGCCAGGGCTGGCGGGGCTGCCAGCGCCGTCACCGCGGCAGCCGTCAATGCCACTGCCGCCCGGCGCAGTGTTCGCTTCATCGTTCGGTCCCCCTCGCATCTCTTCGGAGTCGGCGGACCGTCAATCAGTCTGCCCACAGCAGGAGATGAGGAAGACCGGGCGTTGTGTTACGCGAGCTACTCCGGCCCGGCCGGTCGAGGACCCTGGCCGGTCACCGCTACCGCTCGGCGTTCCGGGCGTCTGCGCAGTGTGTGTTCACTCCCATCTCATTGCAACGCCCCCTGTCGATCAGCCCATTGCATTCAGTTCGCAGCCATTGCAATGAAGCACCAATATTCCTGGCACAGAGCGGCATACAGGCTCTTCTAATCGTTGACCAATACGTGAACGCAATGTAGCTTTGACGTCGTTCAGTGATTCCCGAACACTCACACAGGGGGAGATCCATCATGGGGAAGACCAACGGCGGCTTCTCGGAAGCAGGACTGCGCAAGGTGCGGGACGTGCTGGCGCGGCACGTGGACTCCGGAAGGATCCCCGGGGTCGTCGCCCTCGTCAGCCGGAGTGACGAGACACACGTCGAGGCGCTCGGGACGATGAGCCACGACGGTGGGGCGCCGATGCGCCGGGACACGATCTTCCGGATGGCCTCCACCTCCAAGCCCGTCACGATCGCGGCCGCGATGGTCCTGCTCGACGAGTGCGGGCTGCGGCTGGACGACCTGGTGGAGCAGTGGCTGCCCGAACTCGCCGACCGCCGCGTACTGAAGCGGATCGACGGCCCGCTGGAGGACACCGTGCCGGCGCACCGGCCGATCACCGTACGGGATGTGCTGACCAGCACCTTCGGGCTCGGAATGGATATGACGGCGCTGGGCACCCCGATCATGGACGCGGTCTTCGAGCAGGGGCTCACGCCCGACCTGCCGACGCCGATGCCCGAGCCGGACGAGTGGCTGCGCCGCCTCGGCACGCTTCCGCTGATGCGCCAGCCCGGGGAGTCCTGGCAGTACCACATCGCCAGCGACCTCGTCGGCGTACTCGTCACCCGGGTCACCGGCCAGCCGTTCGAGACCTTCCTGCGCGAGCGCGTCTTCGGCCCGCTGGGGATGGAGGACACCGGCTTCCACGTGCCCGCCGACGGGATCGACCGGCTGCCTCCCCTCTACGCCCCCGACCCGCGGACCGGGGCGTTCACCGTCTGGGACGAGCCTGCGGACGGACGCTGGAGCAAGCCCCCGGCGTTCCCCGGCGGCGGCGGTGGGCTGGTCTCCACCGTGGACGACTACCACGCCTACCTCCGGATGCTGCTGAACCAGGGGATGCACGGGAGCGAGCGGCTCCTGTCCCGGCCCGCCGTCGAGCTGATGACCACCAACCGCCTCACGCCCGAGCAGAACGCCGCCCGCACCGCCCTGGCCCGCGACAACGTCCACCTCTCGTACGGCCAGGGCCAGCACGGCGGTTGGGGCTTCGGGATGGCGGTGCGCACCTACCGCGGCGACTACGCGCCCGTCGGCCAGTTCGGCTGGGACGGCGGGAGCGGCACCTCGACCTACGCCGACCCGGAGAACGGGCTCGTCGGCATCGTGCTCACCCAGGTCGGGATGTCCGTGCCGCACTCGGCGCGGCTGATCCACGACTTCTGGACCACGGTCTACCAGGCGATCGACGACTGACACCGGCCCGCACAACGCAAGAGGAGTGGGGAATCGGACCCGCCGACGAAACACAACGCAAACACCGGGGATTGGGGCAGTGGTGGGAGGGCGCGGGGGCGGGGGGGGCACC
>NZ_JBHWDU010000071.1:34441-42747 GCF_042734825.1 Kitasatospora sp. NPDC059648
GCGGCCGGTTTTACCACCTCTTCCGCCACCCGGTCCACCCCGCGCCTCTCCGCCCCCCCCCGCCCCCCCACCCCCAGGTGGTGGGGTTCGCCGCCCCGCCCCACCCCCCACTCCTCTCTCAGCTGTGATCGGTCAGGTGCTGCTCGGACGCGGGGACGGCAGGGACACCGAGCCGGCCAGCAGCGGCCATTCCTTGTGGAAGGGCGGCAGCGGGAGCTTGCCCTCGATGATCGGGGTGCCGAAGATCTTCAGGTGGGCGGTCAGCGCGCCGTTCAGGTCGATGCCGCCGACCAGCGCCCAACTGCCCTGTACCTGCGGCCCGTTGCCGGGGAGGTCGACGGCGAGGGAGCCCTCGGCCTTGGCGCTCAGGTAGGGGGCGACGGTGGCCTCGACGCCGACGGTGTCGTACAGGCCGAGGCTGACCTCGGCACCGAGGGCGGCGCGGACCGACGCCTTGCCGTTGAGGCGGACGTGCACCGGGGAGACCTTGCTGTCGGCGTCGGTGGCCGAGGTCCAGCCCTTGCCGCCGGTGTAGTCGGCGCGCACGGCCCAGGTGCCGGCGGCTTCCTGCTCGGCCTCCAGGTGGACCTGGCCGTCGGCACCGACCTCCAGGTAGCAGGTGAGCCCGAGGTTGACCACCACGGGCAGGCCGGCGACGGTCAGCACCGGGCTGGCCTGCAGCTTGGCGAAGGGCACCCGGATCGGCGCCGCGCCGGTGTTGCGGGCGACGTCGCCGGTGACCTTCCAGTTCGCGTGGGCGCCGAGGTCGAAGCCGACGGAGGCGGTGCGCGGGCCGGCGGCGCCCGCGCCGTGGTAGGCGAAGTGGACGGCCGGGTGGAGCTGGAGGGAGCCGGAGGCGTCCAGGCTGGCGCCGCCGGGCAGCGGCACGGGGGCCTTGACGTCGACCTCCAGGGTGCCGGAAGCGTCGGCCTTCACACCGCCCAAGTCGGCACCGACGGTGGCCTTGACGTCCTTGACCAGCGGGGTCACCTGGATGCCGTGCACGTCGATCGGCACCTGACCGTCCGCCTCGGTGCCGCCGAGGAGTTCGGAGAGGGTGGCCGGGCGGGTGGTGAGGTTCAGGGTGTTGCCCGCGCCGGGGTTGACGCCGGTGACGGCGACCAGTGCGCCCTGCGGGGCGGCGGCGGTGGGCGGGCTGGCGATCAGCTGGCCGGGCTGGACGGCCGCGGCGGTGGCGGTGGCGGTGGCGGAAGCGGACGCCGAGGCCGACGGGGTCGCGGTCGGCGAGGCCGACGCACCGCCGCCGGTGAGCACCGCGGTGCCCTTCCCCGGGTCGTACGAGGTGAGTTGGAGGGCCTTGTTGGCGGCCGTGACCGCACCGCCGTCCTTGCCCGGAGTGCCGATGGCGGCCTGCTTGTCCCCGGCGGGCGCGGCCGCGACATTGGTGCCGGTCGGCGTCGGACGGCTGGAGGCCGGGACGCCGGCCCGGGCGCGCGGCGCGCCGGGGGTGGTCGCGGCGCCCGCCGGGCTGCCCCCGGCGGTGGTCGCGGCGGCGTCGGTGGTGGTGGCGGCGGCGGGTTCGCCGACCGCCCGGGAGGCGGTGCCGGGGCTGGTGGGACCGCACGCGGCCGTCCCGGCGAGGATGAGGGTGAGCAGGGCTGCGGGCGCGGCCCGGCCTATCGAGGGCTTGAACACGCGGCGTCATGTTACTGACGAGGAATAAGTTTGTCGAAGACAGGCCAACGAGGGGCCGGAAGGAGCAGGGGGCACAGGTCAGGTCAGACCAGCCGTGCGACCGGCAGCCTGCCCGTGGGCAGGGTGCCCGACGCGGGGGCCCCGGCCAGTTCGGCGAGGTAGCGGGAGCGCGTCATCGGCACTGCCCCGAGGCTGCGCACGTACGGCCCGTCCCACTGGGCGTCGAGCAGCCGCCCGCCCGCGGCGCCGAACCGCGCACCGAGGTCGGCGACGGCGACCCGGGCGGCGTCCGGCCGCCGGTGGAACATCGAGTCCAGGCTCAGCACCGGCCAGACGGCCACCCCGAACACCCCGCCGATCAGCTCCTCGCCCTCCCACACCTCCACGCTGTGGGCCGCCCCGCGGGCACTCAGCTCCATCAGGGCTCTCCTCAACTCATCGGTGAGCCAGACCGGTCGACGCCCCTCGGCGCAGGCCGTGAGCACGTCCCCGAAGGCGGTGTCCGCGGTCGTGAACCACTCCGCCGCCCCTGCCGTGTCCGCGTCGCCCGCCCCGTCGCCCGCCCCGTCGCCCGCCCCGCCCGCCACGCGCCGCAGCCGGCGGGCGAGCCTGCGGGGCAGCCGCACCCCGCCGGGGCGCAACACCGGCCGCGGGTCCGGCGACCACCACGCCAGCGCGTACGGGTCCTCCGCCCCCGGCAGCAGGGCCACCTCCCCGGCCTCGACCGCGCCCCCGTACAACGCCTCGTTGTAGGCGCTCGCGTAGTCGTCGGCCGCGGGCAGCGGGAACAGCCCGTGCCGGTAGGCCGTCAGCAACTGCTCCGGTCCGAGCTCCCCGCCGAAGGCCACCGGCCGTTCGCCGTCCGCGCGCCGGAGGTCCAGCGCGTCGAAGCCGGTCACGCTCACAGGAACCCCTCGTCCGCCAGACGCGCCAGGTAGTGGTCCAGCAACGCACCGTCCACACCGGGGAGTTCGATCCCGCTGCCCTCCAGCGCCGCCTCCGCGTTGAACCGGTCGAAGCGCGGGAACACCGGTTGGAAGTACAGCTCGCTGATGGACAGGTCCGCCCCCGGCGCCCGGTCGACGAACAGCGGGACGAAGGGTGTGATCGGGTGCGTCGGGTGCCCGGCGGCGAACCGGACCAGCCGCTGCACCCAGTCCCGGTAGGGGAGTTCGGCGACCTGGCGGCCGCGTGCCCGGAGCCGGTCGGCCAGGTCGGGGAGCCCGGCCGGATTCGGCGAGGCGAGGTGGTAGACCTCCCCGTCGGCGGGCGCGTGCGCGGCGATGTGGACGACCGCGCGGGTGAACCGGTCTGCCGGGACGAAGTCCAGCGGCAGCTGCACGTCCGGGAAGGTGCCGCTGTCGGCGAAGTACTTGATCAGCGCGCAGAGTTCGGTGCTGGTGTTCATCACCCCGGCCGCGAGGTCCCCGGTGACGTCGTTGGTGCGCAGCACGGTGACCGGCAGCCCGCCCGCCGCCGCGTTGTGCAGCAGCTGCTCGGCGACCCACTTGCTCTCGACGTAGCCGACGCCGAGCCGCTCGGGGTGGGCGAGCGGCGTGCGCTCGGTGACCTCGCGGACACCGGCCGCGCCGAACCCGGCCAGCACGGCGAGGGTGGAGAGGTAGTGCACCGGGACGCCCCGGCTGTGCCCGGCGAGCCGGACCACCTCCCGGGTGCCGCCGACGTTGGGTGCGCGCAACTGGCGGTACGGGTAGAGGAAATTGACCTGCCCGCCGAGGTGGTACACGGCGTCCAGGTGCCCGGCGAGCCAGTCGAACTGACGCTCCGTCAGGCCTAACCGCTCGGCGGCGAGGTCCCCGACCAGGGGTACCACCCGGGCGTCCGCCAGGTCCCGTCGCAGGAAGCGCTGTCGGCTGGCGCGCAGCCGTTCCAGCGCGTGCTCCCGGTCGGGCGCGCGGACCAGGCAGTGGATCCGGGCCCGGGTGGTGGCGAGCAGGACGTCCAGCAGGTGGGCGCCGCAGAAGCCGGTGGCGCCGGTGAGCAGGATCTCGGCGGGCTCGGCCCGGGAGGGCGCGGGGCTCCAGGACTGGCTCACGGCGTGGGTGAGTCGGGCCTCGGCGTACCAGTCGACGGCGGCCTCGCCCTGGGTGACGCCGGTGCGGGCGGCCTGCAGGGCGGCGGTGAAGTCGCGCAGCACGGGCGAGCGGAGCAGCGCCCGCGTGAGGGTGCGGACGTGGCCGACGTCCAGACCGAACATCATCCGGGCCCGGGTGAGCATCTCCATGGCGAGCAGCGAGGTGCCGCCGAAGGCGAAGAAGTCGTCGTAGGGGCCGACGTGCTCGGCGCCGAGGAGCTCCGCCCAGAGGTGCCCGACGGCCGCCTCCACGGCACTGGGTTCCACGGCACTGGGTTCCACGGCGCCCGGTACCACGGTGCCCGGTCCCACGGCGTCGGCGGCCTGGGCCGTCGTCCGCACCGGGGCCCGCGGCAGGGACCGCCGGTCGATCTTCCCCGCCGGGGTGAGCGGCATGGCCTCCAGCGGCACGAACTCCGCCGGGACGAGGTACTCCGGCAGCCGTTCCGCAAGGAAGGCGCGCAGCAGTCCGGGCCGCACGGCGGCGTCCCCGACCGTGTAGTAGGCGGTGAGCACCCGGCTGCCGTCCGGCGCGCTGCCGTCGGCGGCGACCCGGGCCTGCCGCACCGCCGGATGGCCGGCCAGCACCGCCTCGACCTCGGCCGGGTCGACCCGGTGCCCGCGCACCTTCACCTGGTCGTCGAGGCGTCCGAGGATCTCCAACTGCCCGTCCGCCCGCCAGCGCCCGGCGTCGCCGGTGCGGTACATCCGCTCGCCGGGCAGCGGCGCGTACGGGTCGGGCAGGAACGACTCGGCGGTGAGCGCGGCCTGCCGCCAGTAGCCGCGCGCGAGGCCCGGCCCCCCGAGGTGGATCTCGCCCCGCTCGCCGGGCCGCACCGGCCGCAGCCGCTCGTTCAGCACGTGCACCCGCACGCCGGGCAGCGCGCGGCCGATCGGCACCGGCGCGGTGGGGGCGTCCAGCAGCTCCGGGGTGACCTCGCAGTGGAGTGAGGTGACGGCCGCCTCGGTCACCCCGTACGCGTTGAGCAACCGGACCCCCGGCAACCGCTCCCGGCCGGCCCGGCAGTCGTCGGCGTGTACCACGTCCCCGCCGACCACCACCAGCCGCAGCCCGGCCGGGGCCGGGCCGCCGGGCGGCAGCAGGCCGAGCACGTGGTGCCAGTACGCGGGCGTGAAGTCGGCGACCGCCAGACCGAGCCGGGGCAGCCGCCGGACCAGTTCGGTGGGCGCCCAGGTGCAGCGGCCGCCGAGCACGACGGTCGCGCCCGCGGACAGCGTGGAGAACACCTGCTCCAGCGCGGTGTCGGCACCGAGCGCGGCCAGCTGGAGCACCCGCTCACCGGGGGCGAGGCCGTAGGCGTGGACGACCCGGTCGAGGGTGAACACGAGTGAACGATGGGTGACCGGCACGCCCTTGGGGCGGCCGGTGGTGCCGGAGGTGTAGACGAGGTAGGCGAGGTCGTCCGGTGCGGAGCCGTCCTTTGAAACATCCTCCGGAACATCGTCCGGAACGTCCGCCGCGGCCCCTGTCGACGGCTCCACCGTCACCACCCCGTCGAACGCGGCGCCGTCCGTGACCGCCACCCGCGCCCCGCAGTCCGCCACCAGCGCCGCGAGCCGCCGCGGCGGGTGCGCCGGGTCCAGCGGCAGTAAGGCCGCGCCCGCCTTGAGCACCGCCAGCCAGGCCACCACCAGCTCCACCCCGCGGCGAAGGCACACCGGAACCACCTGCCCCGACGCCGCTCCCCGGGCCCGCAGCGCCGCGGCCAGCCGGTCGCTGCGCAGGTCCAGCTCGCGGTAGCTCAGCGTGGCGCCCTCCCCCACCACCGCGACCGCCGCCGGATCGTGGGCGGCACGGGTCCGGAACAGCCCGTGCACGGTCTGCGCGAACCCGGCGCGGGAGCCGCGGACCGGCACCTGCTGCCAGTTCCGTTCCACCCAGGCCCGGCACTGCGCCCGTCCGGTCGGCCCGTAGACCTGCTGCCACCCGGACGGCAGCGGAAGGTCCCCCGGCCAGACCGCGTACTGATCGTCGTCGTTCCGTACCACGGCGTGACGTCCGGAGTTCACATCCGTGCGTACGCCCCTTGCGCTGTCGGCTGCGTCGTCCACCGGCTTGACCTCTTGCTGAAGCGGCAGAATGCTGGGAGGTGCGACAATTCTGACTATACGCACCCACGGAACACCGACGACGTCCGTCGCCCAGCCCGCCGGACGGCGCCGGCTCGTTCGTGGGTGGAACGGTCCCGACAGACCCGTCCTCGCCCGAACTCCCCTGCCCCTGCGGCGGGGTGGCGGCGCGGAGGAGGGAGCCTCGTTGACTCTCCGGCGACAACGCCTGATGGTGTGCTACCTGTGCTGGATGGTGCTGTTCACCGGCATCTACTTCTCCGACCCCGGTCTGCGGATCGTCTGGTGGACGGGCACGGGCCTCGGCGGCGTCGCCGCCGTCGTGGTCGGCGTCCGGCTCAACCGCCCCCGCCACCCGCTGTTCTGGTACCTGCTGGCGCTGGCCAACCTCAGCTTCACCACCGGCGAGGCGGTACAGGCACTCCAACTCGACATCCTGCACCTGCACAACCCCTTTCCGTCCGTCGCCGACGCCTTCTACCTCGCCGAGTTCGTGCTGTACGCCATCGGCCTGCTCGGCTTCATCCGCTGCCGCACGGCCCGTCAGGACCGCGCCGGACTGCTCGACGCCCTGATCATCACCCTGGGCCTGGCCCTGCTCGCCTGGATCTACCTGATCCTCCCGTACGCCCGGAACCCGGACCTGACCTGGTTCCAGAAGGCCGTCTCCATCGCCTACCCGCTCGGCGACGTGGTCGTGCTCGCCCTGCTGCTGAGGCTGTTGACCCCTCGCGGCGGCAACTCCCGCTCGCTGCAGCTGCTCACCGTCGGCGCCCTGGGCCTGCTCGCCTCCGACGTCCTCTACGGGCTGATCCAGCTGCACGGCACCTGGCGGATCGGCACCGGCATCGAACTCGGCTGGGCCGCCTTCTACACCGCCTGGGGGGCGGCCGCACTGCACCCCTCGATGGTCGAGCTGACCAGGCCCGTCCCCACCCAGCAGCCCGACCTCTCCGCCAGCCGGCTCGCCCTTCTGACGATGGCCTCGCTGATCGCGCCCGCCATCCTGATCATCGAGTCGCTGGCCGGGAACACCTCCAACGCGGGCGTGATCGGCGCCTTCTCCACCCTGCTCTACCTGCTGGTGCTGGCCCGGCTGGCCGTCGTGGTGGGCGCCCGCCGCCAGGCCGTGGCCCGCGAGCGGACGCTGCGCGAGGCAGGCGCCCGGCTGACCGCGGCCGTCACGGTGGCGGAGGTCGCGGACGCCGTCCAGTCCGCCGCCTCGGCCCTGATGCCCGCCGAGCGCGGGCACGTCGCGCTGCTCGCGGTCACCGAGCACCGGGTGCTGCACGTCCGGCGGGCCGGCGACGGCAAGGACGGCGAGGACTTCGGACGCGCCGACGGCCCCGGACGCGCCGACGACGCCGGGCAGGTCGACGGGAGTTCCGCGGTGCCCGAGGAGGACGAGGTCCTCGCCCGCCTCGCCGCCCACCGCGAGACCCGCCTGCTGCCCGTCGGCTCCGTCGACCTCCCCGCCCACCTCGGCGGCATGCCCGCCGCCCTGGTCTGCCCCCTCGTGCTGGCCGAACGCCCCTCCGGCGATCCGCTGATCGGCGCGCTCGTGGTCACCGGCACCGAGCAGGAACTGACCAGCCTCTGGGGATCGCTGGAGATCCTGGCCGCCCAGGCCGCCCTGGCCGTCGAACGCCTGGTGCTGAGCCAGGAGGTCACCCGGCGCAACAGCGAGCTGTACTTCCGCGCCCTGGTGCAGAACGCCAGCGACGTCATCCTGATCCTCGACGCCGACGACGGCATCCGCTACGCCTCCTCCTCCGCCGAGCGCGTGCTCGGCCACTCCGACCTGGACGGCACCCTGCTGACCGACCTCGTCCCGCCCGAGGACGGCCGGGAGGTCGGCAAGGCACTGGCCCGGATGCGCGGCCCCGCCGACCCGCCCCGGGGCGACCAGCCGCGCGAGCACTGGCGGCTGCTGCGCCAGGACCGCACCCCGATCGAGGCCGAGGTCCGCTACACCGACCTGCGCGACGACCCGACGGTCGGCGGACTGGTGCTCACCCTGCGCGACGTGACCGAGCAGCGCCAGATGGAGCGGGAGCTCACCCACCGGGCCTTCCACGACTCGCTGACCGGCCTCGCCAACCGGGTGCTGTTCCAGGACCGGGTCGGCCACGCGCTCGCACGCGGCGAGCGCAGCGGGGCGGTCACCGGAGTGCTGTTCATCGACCTGGACGACTTCAAGGTGGTCAACGACACCCAGGGCCACGCCGTGGGCGACGAACTGCTGGTCGCCGTCTCGCTGCGGATCTCCACCGCGCTGCGCAGTTCGGACACCGCCGCCCGGCTCGGCGGCGACGAGTTCGCCGTCCTGGTCGAGGACGCGATGCGCCCGACCGACGTGGACACCATCGCGGGCGGGGTGCTCTCGGTGTTCAGGGAACCGTTCAAGCTCAGCGCGGGCGCCGTCCGGGTCAGCGCCAGCATCGGCGTGGCGACCACCGAGGAC
>NZ_JBHWDU010000072.1:0-42717 GCF_042734825.1 Kitasatospora sp. NPDC059648
GGTCTGTGTCTGGGGGGGGGGTTCGTTGGGGGGCTGGGGGGGGGGGGGGGGGGGCCCCGGGCCCTGGGGAGCCCGGGGCACCACCGGCTCATCGGGTTCAGCCGATCGCGCAGGATGCGCCGTTGAACCAGAAGGCGGACGGGTTGGCGTCGCTGCTGGACCAGGTGGCCCGGAAGCCCCACTGGACGCTGCCGCCCTGCGGGACGGTGGCGTCGTAGGACACGTTCCGGGCGTTGACGCTCGGGCCGCTCTGCGACACCGAGGCGTTCCAGCTGTTGGTGACGGCGTTGTCGCCGGGGAAGGTGAAGCCGAGGGTCCAGCCGTTGACCTGGCCGAGGCTGTTGTTGACGACGGTGACGTTGCCGACCATGACGCCGGACCACTCGCTCTTGTTGTAGACGACCCGGCAGGCCGCGCCGGTCGGGTGCATCTGGACGACCGTGATGCCGTAGACGGGCACGGTCTGGGTGGTCGGGCTGCCGCTCTGGGCGGTGCCGATCGAGTGGGCGTTCTTGAGGTAGGAGTGGACGGTCGGGGTGGCGGAGGAGGGGGTGAACCCGGTGTAGGAGAGGTTCACCGTGGCGTCGTTGTTCGGGTCCTTGTTGATCAGCATGACGTCCACGTCGCCGTTGGCGCGGCGGACGGCGTGCGCGGTGAGCAGCGAGGACGAGCTGGCGGCCTTGACGAGCGTGTCGCCGGGCGCGCCCAGCCTGCTGATCATCTGGATGCCGTAGTAGACGGGGAAGGGCGAGTTGACGGCCGGCTCGCAGGGGGAGCCGCTGGAGACCATGCCGCCGTCGTTGTAGTCGGTGGCGCCCTCGACGGTGGTCACCTTGGTGCAGTCGGTGCCGTTGCGCAGGTCCCACCAGTCGACGTTGAACGCGCCGTTCTCCAGCCAGGTGAGGTAGTCGTCCGGGGCGAACAGTCCGTTGGGGGAGGTGTCCAGGTAGGCCTGGGCGTTCGCCTCGGTCACCGCGATGCCGACGTTCGGGGCGTTGGATCCGGCGTACTGGTTGATCAGCGAGCGTACGGCGCCGGTGATGTTGGCGTCCTGGGCCTGCGGCTTGGTGAGCAGGTCGGCGGGGCTGGTGCTGGTGGGGTAGGCGTGCACGATGGCGAAGTCGATCTTCGAGCCGGCGATCGACAGGACGGTGTGGTTCCAGTCCATGGTGTCGCCCGGGCCGACGATGCCGTCCGGCCAGTAGCCGGGGGTGGTCAGCACGGCGCCGATCTTGATGCTCGGGTCGGCCGCCTTCATCGCCGAGATGTACTGGACCAGGTTGATCGCGTAGGTCGTGGCGCTCTTGCTGCTGTGGGTGTCGTACTCCCAGCCGTTGCCGTTGCTGTACTCCCCGTTGCCGTAGACCTCGTTGCCGACCTCCCAGTACTTGACGCCGTAGCCCTTGGTGACGTTGGCGTACCGGACCCAGTCGGCGGCCTCCTGCGGGGTGCCCGAGCCGTAGTTGGCGGTGATGATCGGTTGCGCTCCGGCGGCGCGCACGGTGCCCATGAAGGCGTCGAAGCCGGTGTTCGGGGCGACGTACGCGCCGCCCTCGGCGGTGCCGGTCTGCCAGTGGTAGACGTCGGAGTGGCTGCCGCCGGGGTAGCGGACGGTGTTGATGCCGGCCGTGCTGAGCAGGCCGGGGGTGGCGGCGGCGTTCATGTTGGCGTCGTAGACCGGGATGTTCACGCCGACGCCGGTGACGGGAACGGTGGCGAGCTGCAGGGCCGCGTCGACCGACACCGACACGGAGTTCGCGGCTGCCGCGGACGGCGCCACGGCGGCGATCGCGCCGGTGACCGCGAGCGACAGGGTCGCCGCGACAGCTATGACGCGTTCACGACAGAGGTGGATGGATGATTTCACTGCGTCCCTCCAGGGGTGGGGGTGCGTGGTGTTCGGGTGGGGGATCGAACTCCCGCGTTCTGGACGGTGGGGCCCGGCGGCTGCTCGGGGTCGGGCCCGGACGCGAAGCGTGTTCCGTTCGGGATGCGGGCCGGCGCGGTGGGCCGCGCGCGGTCGCCGGGCGCATCGTCAACTCCTCTCGGGCGAAAGTTCGGTGAGGCGGAGAAGGACGGCGGACGGGGCCGTCGGCAGGGTCAGGGTGAGTTCGGCGGTGTCCGGGTGCCAGACCGTGGCGGCCCGGCTGGACGGCGGGTAGAGAACCTCGACGCGGACCTCGGCGCCGGCCAGGTGGGGCAGGTCGAGGTCCCGGACGGTCTCCCCGCCGGAGCGGCGCCAGGCGGTGACGTAGGTGGTGGCCGGGGTGTGCAGCGCCAGGGCGGTCCACGGGTCCTCCCAGCCCGGGAGCCCGAGCGGCCAGGCGGGCAGCGCCTCGGGGAGGTCGGCCCGGATGGACTTGTACACGGCCACCGCCTCGTGCACCAAGTCCCGCTGCTCCGGGGACAGTTCGGCAAGCCGACCGGAGAGGTGGATGCGGCCGAGGAGCGCGCAGACCATGGTGAGGGCGACTTCCTCGGGGGAGTCATCGGGCAGCGGGTATGCCCAGACGGCGCCCTGCTCGGGCGTGACGGCGGTGGGGGCCGCCGCCGCGATGGGCGGGTAGCGCAGCAGGTCCTGCTGGTCGCTGGTGGACTGGAGCTGGAGGCGGGAGAGCAGGGCGTGGTCCATCCGCATGCCGCCGGACGCGCAGTTCTCGATCACCAGCTCCGGGTACCGGTCCAGGATGCCGTCCAGCCAGTCGAGTTGGGCCCGGTTGTGGCCGAGCAGCCCCGCCGCGGGGGCCTCTCCCGGCCGGCCGCTGGTACCGGAACCCGGATCGGTGTTGTGGTCGAGCTTGAGGTAGCCGATGCCCCAGTCCCCGACCAGGCGGTCCACCACGGCGTCCAGGTGGGCGCGGGCGGCGTGGTGGCGCAGGTCCAGGTGGTACCGGCCGCCGCCCTCCTCCACCCGCCGGCCGTCGCGGCGGAAGTACGCCTCCTCCGGCAGGGAACCGGCGACCGGGCTGTGCACCCCGACCGCCTCCGGTTCCAGCCACAGGCCGGGAACCATGCCGCACTCCCGGATGCGGTCCAGGACCTCATGGATCCCCTTCGGCCCGGGGAAGCGGGACGCCGACGGCTCCCAGGCTCCGACCGAGCTCCACCAGTCGTCGCCGTCGTCGTACCAGCCGGCGTCGATGACGAAGTACTCTGCACCCGCCTCGGCGGCGGCGTCGACCAGCGGCAGCAGCTTGGCCGTGGTCGGGTCGCCCATCAGGCAGTTCATGTAGTCGTTGAAGATCACCGGCAGCCGGCGGTGGTCGAGGTGCGGCCGGCGGGTGGCGCGGCGGTAGCGGGTGAGGGCGGCGAAGGCGCCGTCTGGCCCGCCGTCCGCACAGAACGCCAGGGCCACCGGCACCGTACGGAACTCGGCGCCCGGCTCCAGCGGGTGGCGCCAGCCGTGGTCGGCGTCGTCGGGGCCGTACAGCGCCGCGTACGCGGTGTCGTCGCGCACGCCGCACTCCCAGCGCCAGCCGCCGCCGTTGTGCTCGATCTGCCAGAGCCAGGTGCGGCCGGTCGCACGGTCCGTCAGAGCGCCCATCGGCAGCTGCCCGCAACTGGACCACACGCCCTGACCGGCCACGACGTGAGTGCTGCGGCCGGCGGTGGTGTGGAAACGGCCTCCGCGATCGGGCGAGGACACCCGCAGCGGTCGGCGCTGCCACCGGCACTCGGCGAACCACTCGTTCTCCGCCCACAGCAGGTCGGCGTCGTCCAGCGCCGCCGGGTCGCCCCCGGTCAGGCAGCCCGCCACGAGCGAGCCGACCGACTCCAGGTGCAGCGTCCGCGGCCCGTCGTTGCGCAGCAGCACCTCGCTGCGCAGCACCGGCAGGCCGTCCGGGGACCGGTAGACCGCCTCGGCCGTCAGGCCGGTCTCCGGCTCGTGGAGCTCGACGGTGAGCACGTGCCAGTCGCCGTCCCGGGCCGCCCGGTGGGAGCGGTGGCGTAGCCGTCCGCCGAGGACGGTGTTGATCAGGTGCCGGCCCGACCAGTGCCGGCCGAGGCCGGCGGTCGTCACCTCGACCAGTGGCAGCGGTGCGCCCGGGCGCGGCGTGCCGTTCCGCTCGCCGGGCGCGCCGATGCGGACCAGGCGGGGCGCGCCCTGCTCGCCCAGGGCGATCTCCATCTCCAGGGCGTCGTGGCCCCAGCGGATCGTCTCGTGCGGGTCGGTCATGGTGCCTTCCTCGGTGGGGAGCCGCGGCGGGAGGTCAGTGTGCGCGCAGGACCGCGCAGCCGCCGGGCGGCAGTTCGCTCAGCGGACCGTCCGTGAGCAGGTCGTGGCCCGGCCGGGGCAGTGCTACGGCCTCGGCGCGGTGGTTGAGCAGCACGTGCCAGCCGCGCCCGTCCGGGGCGTGCCGGGTGACGGCCTCGACCCCGGGCGCCAGGCCCGGCAGCTCGGGAACGGCACCGGCCTGCGCGAGGAGCCGGTCGACCAGGGCGGCGTAGCCGGCGTCGTCGAGGCGGGTGGACAGGTACCAGCCGTGGCCGGAGCCGAAGGCGTGGCGCGTGAGCGCCGGGCTGCCGGCGAGCATGCCGTGGGTGTAGGCGGCGAGCGCCTCGGCGCCCTCGGTGCGCAGGGACTCGCTCCAGGAGGTTGCCGTCGAGCCGTCGGAGAGCGCGATCCGCTCGTCCTGCGGCAACGGGCGGTACTCCTCGACCCGGATGCCGAGCGCCTCGCGCAGCGGTGCGGCCGGGTAACCGCCGAGCCGGGAGTGGAGGCGCTCGTCGACCATGCCGCTGACGTGCTGGACGAGCAGGGTGCCGCCGTCCGCGACGTAGCGGCGCAGGTTCTCGGCGCCCGCGTCGGTGAGCAGGAACAGGGCGGGGGCGATGACCAGCCGGTAGCGGCCCAGGTCGTGCTCGGGGTGGGCGAAGTCGACCGTCCGGCCGGCGTCCCAGAGCGCCCGGTGGGCGCGGCGCAGCGCGCCGAGGTAGTCGAGCTCGGAGGACGGGAGCCCGTCGACCCCCATCGCCCACCAGGCGTCGGAGTCGTGCAGCACGGCGACCTCGGCCCGGACGGTGGAGCCGGCGAGCTCGCCGAGCCGGGCGACGGCCTCGCCGGTGGCCGTGACCTCGCGGAAGGTGCGGCTGTCCGGCCCGGCGTGCGGGACCATCGCCGAGTGCCACTGCTCGGCCCCCGCCCGGGACTGGCGCCACTGGAAGAACAGCGCGCCCTCCGAGCCGCGGGCGATGTGGGCGAGCGAGTGGCGCAGGATGTCGCCCGGCTCCTTGGCGAGCACCCGGTCGTTGGTGTACACGGTGTTGGTGCCCTGTTCCATCAGCAGCCAGGGGGAGCCGCCCGCGAAGGACCGGGCCCTGTCGGCGTCGAAGGCGGCCTGCGCGGCGGCGTCGACGCCCGGTGCGCCGGGGTAGTGGTCGATGGAGACCAGGTCGACCTCGCGGCCGAAGGCCCACAGGTCCAGGTTCTGGTAGCCGGGCAGCATGAGGTTGGTGGTCACCGGGCGGTCGCTGTAAGCGCGGATCGCGTCGCGCTGCTCGCGGTAGGCGGCGAGGGTTTCGTCGGACCAGAAGCGGCTGAAGTCCAGTGCCTGGCCGGGGTTGCGGTGCCACTGGGTGGCCCGGGGCGGGAGGATCTGCTCCCAGGAGGTGTAGTGCTGGCTCCAGAAGGACGTTCCCCAGGCCTCGTTGAGGGCGTCGAGGGAGCCGTGCCGGGTGCGCAGCCAGACCCGGAAGGCGGCGGCGGTGTGGTCGCAGGGGCAGAGGGTGACGTACTCGTTGTGCACGTGCCACAGGGCGAGCGCCGGGTGGTCGCCGTAGCGTTCGGCGAGGGCGGCGGCGATGCGGCGGGCGGCCCGGCGGTAGGCGGGGGCGGTGAGGCAGTAGGTGTCCCGGCTGCCGTGGGTCAGGCGGGCGCCGTCGGGGCGGACCGGCAGGGCGTCGGGGTGGGCCAGGGTGAACCAGGGCGGTGGGGAGGCGGTGGGGGTCGCCAGGTCGACGGCGACGCCGGCCGTGTGCAGGCGGTCGAGGTGGGCGTCGAGCCACTCGAAGTCGTACCGGCCCTCCTCGGGTTCCAGCAGGGCCCAGGAGAAGACGCCGACGGTGGCGAGGTTGACACGCGCCCGGCGCATCAGCTCGCCGTCCTCCTTCCAGACCTCGGCGTCCCACTGCTCGGGGTTGTAGTCCCCGCCGTAGGCGAGGCCGCCGAGGCGGTCCGTGAGCCGGCCGATGTCCATCTGGGAACCGTCCTTCCGGGAGTCGCGGGAGTTCCGGGAGTGGGATCAACTGCGGTGCGGTGCCGGGGCGGTGCTCTCGCGGACGACCAGTTCCGGTGGCATCAGGAGGAGTTGGTCCTGCGGCTCCTCGCCCGCGGCGGTCGCGGCGATCCTCGCCATGACCTGGTCGACGGCGACCTGGCCGAGGTCCTTCTTCGGGCTGGTCACGGAGGTGAGTCGGGGGGAGTGCTGCTCGGCCATCGGGTCGGGACAGATGGCGATGACCGAGGCGTCCTCCGGCACGGTCCGCCCGCTGGCGCGCAGCAGGCTGAGCAGTGGACCGATCGCGGCCTCGTTCTGCACCACGAACCCGGTGGTGTCCGGGCGGTCGGCGAGGATGCGGGCCAGGGTGCCGGCGGTGCTCTCGTAGGTGCCCTCGCAGGGCCGGTGGAGGAAGCGCAGCTCGCGCCGCTCGGCGCGGGCGCGGAAGCCGTTGAGGGTGCGTTCGGCGTACCCGGCGTGGCGCCGGTAGACGCCGCTGCTGTAGCCGATGAAGGCGATGTCGCGGTGGCCGAGGTCGGCCAGGTGGTCGGCGCACAGGGCGCCCGCGGTGGCGAAGTCGTGGTCGACGCAGGAGAGTCCGGCGGGGTCGTCGGGCAGGCCGATGAGCGCGGCCGGGATGTCCTCGGCGCGCAGGACCGGGACGCGGTCGTCGTCCAGCCGGACGTCCATCAGGATCACGCCGTCGGCGAGGCCGGTGGCGGCGACCCGGCGGACCCCTTCGGGCCCTTCGTCGTTGGTGAGCAGCAGGACGTCGTAGCCGTGTTCGCGGGCGGCCACGGTGACGGCGATGGCGATCTCCATCATGGTGGGCACGTGCACCTCGGGGTGGAGCGGTACCACCAGGGCGATGATGTGCGAGCGCTTGCCGGCCAGGGCCCGGGCGCCCGCGTGAGGGTGGTAGCCGAGGTCGGTGATGGCCTGCTCGATGCGGGTCCTGGTCCCGTCGGAGATCGGGCGCTTGCCGCTGAGGGCGTAGCTGACCGTGCTGGACGAGACGCCGGCGTGCCTGGCCACATCGGCGAGTGTCACCATCGCTCTGCTTCCTTACGTGTCGGACGGGATCAGCCCTTGATCGCGCCGGTGAGGACGCCGGTGCGCAGGTGCTTCTGGACGAACGGGTAGACGATCACCAGTGGTACCAGGGTGAGGACCACGACCGCCATCTGCAGCGACAGCGGTGCGGTCTGCACCTGGGTGTTGCCGAAGCCGGAGTTGACGGAACCGGGCAGACCGTTGGCCCGGTTGACGTAGGTGAGCAGCACGTACTGCAGCGGCCACTTCTGGCTGTCCGTCGGCATGTAGAGCATGACGTTGAAGAAGGAGTTCCAGTAGCCCACGGCGTAGAACAGCGCGGTGACGGCGGTGACGGCGCGTGAGGTGGGCAGGACGACGGACCACAGGATCCGCCAGTCCCCGGCGCCGTCCATCCGGGCCGCGTCGATCAGTTCGGACGAGGTCTCCTGGTAGAAGGCGCGCAGCACCAGGATGTTGAAGACGGAGACGGCGCTCGGCAGGATCAGGGCCCACCACTGGTCGTAGCCGCCGAGGCCGGTGACCACCAGGAAGCTCGGGATCAGGCCGCCACTGACGAACATCGTGATGATCAGCAGCAGCAGGACGAAGCGGTGCCCGAGGGAGCGGGGCCGGGAGAGGCCGTAGGCGCAGAGGACGGACACGGCCATGGACACCGCGGTGCCGACCACGGTGATGCCGAGGCTCACCATCAGTGCGGTGACGACCGTCGGGTCGCTGAGCATCTCGCGGTACGTGTCGGTGGTCAGGCCGTCCGGCCAGATCACCAGGCCGCCGGCCCGGTTGATGGCGCCGGGGGTGGAGAAGCTGGTCAGGACGATGATCCAGAGCGGGACCAGGATGACGGCGAGCGTTCCGCCGAGCGTGAGCCCCTTGGCGGCCCGGCCGGCGGCGGTGGGCGGCTCCTCCCACGGCGGGCGGGCGGAGCGGGCCCGGCGCCGGGCGGCCACGGCCGCCCGGCGGCGCTTCTCGCGGCGGGAACCGATGGTGAGTGCGTTTGCGTTCGTCATTTGCGATACAGCCCGTCCTCGCCGAAGGCGTGCGCCAGCCGGTTGGCACCCCAGATGAGCAGCAGGGAGACCACGCTCTTGAAGAGCCCGGCCGCCGCGCCGTAGCTGTAGCCGCCGGTGGAGATGCCGTAGTAGAAGGAGAAGGTGTCCAGGACGTCCGCGGCCTCGTGGCCGACGGCGTCGCGCTGGATCAGGAACTGCTCGAAGCCGACGGACAGCGCGTTGCCGAGCCGCAGGACCAGCATCAGCACGAGCACCCCGCGCAGGCCGGGCAGGGTGATGTGCCACATCCGCCGGAACCGCCCCGCGCCGTCCGCCGCCGCGGCCTCGTACAGTTCGCTGTTGATCGCGCTCAGCGCCGCGAGGAAGACGATGATCCCCCAGCCCGCCTCCTTCCAGACCGCCTGGGAGGTGACCAGCAGCGCGAAGGTGTGCGGGTTGGTCATGATGTCCCAGGTGCCGATGTCGTGCTGGCGCAGGAACTGGTTGAGCACGCCGGCGCCGCCCAGCATCTGCTGGAAGATCGTGATCGCCAGCACCCACGAGAAGAAGTGCGGCAGGTAGACGACGGACTGGAAGAAGTTGCGGATCCGCTCGCTCGTCACCGAGTTGAGCAGCAGGGCCAGGGCGATCGGGACGGGGAAGAACAGGACCAGCTGGACGAAGCTCAGGTACAGCGTGTTCTTCAGCGCGGCCCAGAACGCCGGGTCGCCGAACAGCTGCTGGAACTGGTCGAAGCCCACCCATTCGCTGTGCCAGACCCCGACCAGCGGGTCGTACTCCTGGAAGGCGGTGACGGTGCCGAACAGCGGCACGTAGTTGAACACCAGGAGCAGGACGACCGCGGGCACCGTCATCAGCAGGAGCGACCTGTCGCGCCGCAGCCTGATCCGCCAGTTGAGCCGCGCGTGGCCGGCCGGGCGCTTCGGCGCTGCGGTGCTCACTGGCCGGTGCCGTACTTGTCGAGGACGTTGTCGGTCATCCACTGCTTGAGCCGCCCGCCGGGTCCGGACCGCCAGCTCGCGACGGCGTCCTGCACGTCGGAGACCTTCTTCTTGCCGTGGTAGCAGTCCTTGAGGGTGTCGTTGACGTTCGGCGCGGCCGCGGCGGTGGCGAGCGCCTGGGGCATGCTGAAGTTCATGCCCCAGAAGGGCGGCTTGGTGAGGTACTCGACGTTGGCGGCCGCCCAGCTCGTGTAGTCCTTGGTGACCTGCTCGCCGCCCGGGTTGCTGATCACGGAGGCGGGGGCGGCCAGGAACGGGAAGGTCGTCGCCTGGACGTCCTTCTTGCCCTCGTCGGTGAAGGTCGGCACGCCGTTGACCCGGGTGTGGTGGACGCCCTCGACGCCGTAGGTGACCAGGGTGTACTCGGCCGTGCCGTAGGGGGCGGCGAGATAGTTCGCGACGGCGAGCAGTTCCTCGATCTGCGCGGGCTTCAGGTCGGCGTTGAGGTAGCTGATCATGCTGGCGCCGGCGCCCATGTAGGCCACCGGAGTGCTCCTGCCGTCGGCGGCGATGGCGTTGAACGCGCCGCGCCGGTAGTTCGGGTCCGCGGCGACGCCGGACTGGTGGTCGGACAGGTTCCAGGCGCCCAGTCCGCCGCCCCCGATGAGCGTCTTCCCGCTGTAGAAGCGGGTGGACCCGTTGGCGACGTCACCGGCGAGCGCGTCCGGGTGCATGTAGCCCGAGTTGGCCAGACGGTAGTGCCAGTCGACGGCCTCCAGGAACTCCTGGGTCTCGAACATGTGGACCAGCTTGCCGTTGTCGATCCGCCAGTTCATCGGAACGTTCCAGGCCGTCTGGAGGTAGACCCACACGTCGTCGAAGGCCCACACGCCCCGCTTGGCGTCGGTCAGTTCCTTGCCGAGGTTCATCAGGTCGTCGGCGGACTTCACCTGGTCGGCGGTGATGCCCCGGGCTTCGAGCACGTCCCGGCGGTAGAAGGTGGCTCCGGGCATGCCGAAGCTGCTGGAGAAGCAGGGTATCCCGTAGAGCTTGTCGCCCCAGACCCCGTTCTGCCAGGCGCCGGTGGGGAGGGCGGCCAGGTTGGGGTACTTCTTGACGTTGTCACCGGACAGGTACGGGGTCAGGTCCGCGAGCTGGCTGCCGACCAGTCCGCCGGTGTTGAAGTTGGAGTTCCACCAGGAGGGCAGGTTGATCCAGTCCGGCAGCTTCTCGGCGGCGGTCATCGTCGGGACGATGGTGCTGTAGTTGATCCCGTCCGCGGGCTTCATGGTCAGCTCGACCCCGAGCGCCTTGTTCAGCGCCTGGTAGAAGGAGTTGCCGACCGGAGGGGCGGTGCCCCACAGCGGGGTGATCGCCGTGTAGCTGCCGCCCTTGCCCGGAACGCCGGAGACGCTGGTGGGCGGGGAGGCCGGGTACGAGAGGTAGCCCGGGTCGGTCGCGGCGTCGGACCGTCCCTGCGCGGGGGCTATGTCCGGCTTGACCGCGTTGGCGTTCGGCACGTAGGCCGGCAGAGCCGCCTTCAGGCCTTCCTTGGTGTTCGCCCCGGCCTTCTTGGTCGAGCCGCCGCCGCAGGCGGACAGCAGGGGCGCCATCGCGGCGGCTCCCGCGACCGTGGCGGCGGTACTCAGAAAGCTCCTGCGGTTCATCCCGGATCTCATGGTGGGGTGGCCCCTCTCCGTCGAAGCGCGGTGGAAGCACCGAAGCGTCGAAGCGCTTGGATGTTTCGGCGAGACTAACGACGCGTTACCGGTTGAGCAAGAGTCTGAACAAATCCAAAGTCGTTTGTGTCCTGGGGAGTTGACACATCTGTGGGAGCGTGCCAGCGTCGAAGCGCTTCGACCGACCACGACCGGGCTCAGCCCGTCCGAGGGGTGTTCCACGTGAGTTCCGTGCCCGCGTCCGCAGCCGGCCTGCCCGACTTCCGCAATCCCACGCTGCCCCTGCGCAAGCGTGTCGACGACCTGCTCGACCGGCTCACGCTCGACGAACGGCTCGCGATGCTGCACCAGTACGCGCCAGCCGTCCCGCGCCTGGGCGTCGCCCCGTTCCGTACCGGCAGCGAGGGGCTGCACGGCGTCTCCTGGCTCGGCGTGGCGACGGTCTTCCCGCAGGCCGTCGGCCTCGGCGCCAGCTGGGACGAGGACCTGGTGCGCGAGGTCGCCGAGGCGGTCTCGACCGAGCTGCGGGCCTTCCACTACCACCGCCCGCCGGCGGTCGGCTCCCCCGAGCGCGGGGCCAACTCCCTCCAGGCCTGGGCCCCGGTGCTCAACCTGCTGCGCGACCCGCGCTGGGGGCGCAACGAGGAGGGCTACTCCGAGGACCCGGTGCACACCGCGCGGGTCGGCGAGGCGTTCTGCCGCGGCCTCGCCGGCGACCACCCGACCTACCTGCGGGCCGCCCCGGTGCTCAAGCACTTCCTCGCCTACAACAACGAGGACGACCGCTGCACCACCTCCTCCGGGCTGCGCCCGCGCGTCCTCCAGGAGTACGACCTCGCCGCCTTCCGCCCCGTCGTCGCCTCCGGCGCCGCTACCGGCGCGATGGCCGCCTACAACCTGGTCAACGGCCGCCCCTGCCACGTGAGTCCGCTGATCGAGGCGGAGCTGCGCCGCTGGGCGAAGCCGACCGGCCACGAGCTGTTCGTGGTCAGCGACGCCGAGGCCCCCTCCAACCTGGTCGACCCGGAGCACTACTTCGACGACCACGCCGAGTCCCACGCCGCCGCGCTCAAGGCCGGCATCGACAACTTCACCGACCACGGCGAGGACAGCGGGACTCCCGTCGGCCGACTGCGCGAGGCGCTGGAACGAGGCCTGGTCGACGAGGCCGACGTGGACCGCGCCGTCCGCCGTCAACTCGAAGTGCGCTTCCGCCTCGGCGAGTTCGACCCCGAGCTGGACCCCTACACGGGCATCGGCCCCGAAGTCGTCAACAGCCCTGAGCACCGCGCCCTGGCCCGGAGGGCCGCGGCCGGGTCGACCGTCCTGCTCAAGAACGACGGCCTGCTGCCGCTCGACCCGGCCAGCGCGCGCCGGATCGCCGTGATCGGCCCGCTCTCCGACACCCTCTTCGAGGACTGGTACAGCGGCACCCTGCCGTACCAGGTGGGCATCGCCACCGGACTGGCCGAGGCCCTCGGCGCCCACGGCGGCGAGGTCGTCACGGTGGAGGGCTCCGACCGCATCACCCTGCGCTCGCGCACCACCGGTGAACTGCTGGGCAAG
Organism: Kitasatospora sp. NPDC059648; assembly: GCF_042734825.1. Lineage (NCBI taxonomy): Bacteria > Bacillati > Actinomycetota > Actinomycetes > Kitasatosporales > Streptomycetaceae > Kitasatospora > Kitasatospora sp. NPDC059648. The sequence goes on from NZ_JBHWDU010000072.1 coordinate 12,471, forward strand.
TCCGCCTTCGACGTGACCGACTGGGGCGGCGGCTCCTCCACCCTGCGCTACGCCGACACCGGCCGCTACCTGAGCCTCCACGACGACGACGGCCTGGCCGCGGGCCAGGACGTCATCAAGAGCTGGTTCGTCAAGGAGACCTTCCGGATCGAACCGGACGGCCCCGACACCGTGCTGCTGCGCTCGGTGTTCAGCGGTCGCTACGCCGCCGTGGATCCGACCGACGGCCGGGTGGCCGTCACCGCCGAGAGCGCGGAGGACGCCGAACGCTGGCAGCGCGAGCTGGTCCGCGACGGCGCCGCCGAGGCCCGGGCGGCCGCCGCGACGGCGGACGTCGCCGTCGTCGTCCTCGGCAACCACCCGCTGATCAACGGCCGCGAGACCGAGGACCGCGCCGACATCGACCTGCCCGAGGGGCAGGAGGAACTGCTGCGCGCCGTCGCGGCCGTCCGCCCGGGCACCGCCCTGGTCGTGATGAGCAGCTACCCGTACGCCCTCGACTGGGCCGACGCGCACCTGCCCGCCGTGGTGTGGACCTCCCACGGCGGGCAGGAAACAGGGAACGCGCTCGCCGACGTCCTGCTCGGCGCGGCCGAGCCCGCCGGCCGCCTGGCGCAGACCTGGTACCGGGGCGACGACCCGCTGCCCGCCCCGCTCGACTACGACATCATCAAGGCCGGCTGGACGTACCAGTACCACCGCTCCGCCCCGCTCTACTCCTTCGGTCACGGGCTGTCCTACACCGACTTCACGTACCGCGACCTGCGGCTGTCGCAGCCGTCGATCGCCCGGGACGGCTCGGTCGAGGCCACCGTGACCCTGGAGAACAGCGGAACGCGGCCCGGCAGCGAGGTGGTACAGGTCTACGTCCGCGCCCTGGAGGCCCGCTACGAGGCGCCCCGGCTGCGCCTCGCCGACTTCCGCAAGGTCCGGCTGGAACCGGGCGAGAGCCGCGAGCTGGTCTTCGGGCTGTCGGCCGAGCAACTCGCCCACTGGTCCGTCGCCACCGGCGGCTTCACCGTCGAGCCCGGCGGCTACGAGGTGGTCGTCGCCCGCAGCGCCGACCACCCCGTGCTCACCGCGCCGCTCACCGTGACCGGGGCGCCCGCCGCACCGCGAGCGGGCGTCGAACACCGCATCCCGGCCGTCGACTTCGACGACTACGAGGACGTCACGATCGTCGACGCCACCCGCTCCGACGGCGATGCCGTCACACCCACCGATCCCGCGCAGCCCGCGTCGCTCCTCTTCCGCGAGGTCGACCTCTCCGGCGCCCGCACCATCGAGGTCGAGACCGCCCGGGAGGGCGTCGGCACCGGTGGGGCGCGGCTCGAAGTCCGGTCGGGCGACCGGGTGGTGGCCGAGATCGAGGTGCCCGTGACCGGCGACCGGTACGCCTGGACCAGCACCACCGCCGGACTCGCCGTCCCGCTCCACGGGGTGCACGACCTGAGGCTGACCCTGCACGGCGACTTCCGGCTCGCCGCCTTCCGCCTCGGCACGTCCGACTGACGTCTGCCGCCCCACGGACCGGCGGTCCGCCCACGGGGGGCGGACCGCCGCTCATCCTGCCCGGCTCACGCGGCTCACCCGGCCCACCGGCCGCGGGCCGCTCCCGCGGCCGCGTCCCGTCCGATCCCGCAGCCACCCACCGCCCGGAGGCGGCCCGCATGTCCCTGCTCACGCCCCACCACCTCACCTCGAACTCGCAGCACCCGGAGGAAGCCCCCGTGCCGCTCACCGACTTCGGAGCCGACGAACTCGGCGACTACCAGCCCGAGTCGACCATCCCGCAGGACTTCGACGAGTTCTGGCAGCGCACCCTCGCCGAGGCCCGCTCGCACGGCGGGGCGGTCAAGGCCGAACGCGTCACCGCGCAGCACGGGCTGCGCACCGTCGAGGTCGACCACGTACGGTTCCCCGGCTGGAACGGCGAACCGGTGGCGGCCTGGCTGCTGCGTCCGCGCGGCGCGGCGGGCCCGCTGCCGGTCGTCGTCACCTACATCGGCTACTCCGGCGGCCGGGGACTGCCCACCGAGCACCTGTTCTGGTCCGCCGCGGGCTACGCCCAGCTCGTCGTGGACAGCCGGGGACAGGGCCACGACACCCCGGACCCGGTCACGAGCGCCGGAACCCAGTGGGCCGAGGGCTTCATGACCCGCGGCATCGACTCGCGGGAGAACTACTACTACCGGCGGCTGATGACCGACTGCGTGCGCGCCGTGGACGCCGTCGGGGAACTGCCCGGTCTCGACACCGACCGGATCGTCGTGGCCGGGGGCAGCCAGGGCGGCGGACTGGCCCTCGCCGTCGCCGGGCTCACCGGGGACCGGGTGGCCGCGGTGATGCCCGACGTCCCGTTCCTGTGCCACTACCGCGAGGGCGCGCAGATCTCCCTGGACGGGCCGTACCAGGAACTCGTCAAGTACCTGCGCTGGCACAGCCGGCACCGAGTGCGGCCGACCTTCGCGACCCTCGACTACTTCGACGGCGTCAACTTCGCCCAGCGGGCCACCGCACCGGCCCTGTTCAGCGTCGGGCTGATGGACCCGGTCTGCCCGCCCCGGACGGTCTACGCGGCCTTCAACCACTACGCGGGCGAGGACCGCACCATGACCGTCTGGCCGTTCGCCGACCACGCCGGCGGCTGCGGCTCCAACCCGCCCGTCCAGCTGTCCTGGCTGCGCGAGCGCGGGCTGGCGCCGCAGCCGTGACCGTAGCGCCCGACCACCGAGCCACCCCGTGAGGCATGACGCATGAGCGAACGCAGTGAGCGAACCACCAGCCGGCGCGCGTGGGCGAGTGCCCCTGCCGAGCGAAGCGAGGCGGGAGCATGAGCACCTCGGCCTTCCCGGAACTGCCCCCCGGCTTCCGGTTCGGCGCCGGCACCGCCGCCTACCAGATCGAGGGCGCCCACGACGAGGACGGCCGGGGCCCGTCCATCTGGGACACCTTCAGCCACACCCCGGGCCGCACCCGCGGCGGGGCCACCGGCGACACCGCCTGTGACCACTACCACCGCTACCGCGAGGACCTCGCCCTGCTCCGCGGGCTCGGCGTCGACGGCTACCGCTTCTCGATCTCCTGGCCGCGACTGCTGCCGCGGGGGACCGGCGAGATCAACGCGAAGGGCCTGGACTTCTACGACCGGCTGATCGACGAGCTGCTGGCCGCCGGGATCGCGCCCGCCGCCACGCTCTACCACTGGGACCTGCCGCAGGCCCTGGAGGACCGCGGCGGCTGGCGGGTGCGGGACACGGCCGAGGCCTTCGCCGAGTACGCGAACGTCGCCGCCGACCGGTACGGGGACCGGGTCGAGCGCTGGACCACCCTCAACGAGCCGTTCTGCTCCGCCTTCGTCGGCTACGCCGAGGGCCGGCACGCGCCCGGCGCCCGCGAGGGCCGTGGCGCCCTGGCGGCCGCCCACCACCTGCTGGTCGGCCACGGCCTGGCCGTGCGGGAGCTGCGCGCCGCCGGTGCCCGCCAGGTGGGCATCACCCTCAACCTCGACCGCCTGCACGCTGCCTCCGACCGGCCCGAGGACCTCGCCGCGCTGCGCCGGGCCGAGGTGCTGCACAACGAGGTCTGGACCGAGCCGCTGTTCGCCGGACGCTACCCCGAGCACGAGGCCGAGACCTGGGAGGGCCTGGCCGACGGCCCCTGGCGCCGGCCGGGAGACCTGCGACTGATCGGGCCGCCGCTCGACTTCGTCGGCATCAACTTCTACCGGCCGATCACCGTCGAGGCCGCCCCGCACCGCGCGGAGGACCGCGAACTGCGCACCGCCGTGGACATCGGCGTCGCCGAACCGAATCCGTACGGCACCCGGCTCACCACCATGGGCTGGCCCGTCGTCCCGTCCGCGTTCACCGAACTGCTCCGCGACCTCGACGCCCGCTACCCGCGGCTCCCGCCGGTCTGGATCACCGAGAACGGCTCCGCCGAGGCCGACAGCGTCACCCCGGACGGCCTGGTCCACGACGGGGAACGGATCGACTACCTGGCCGGCCACCTCGCCGCCGTCGCCGACGCCGTCGCGGCCGGTGTCGACGTGCGCGGCTACTACGTCTGGTCCCTGCTGGACAACTTCGAGTGGGCCCGCGGCTACGAACAGCGCTTCGGCCTGGTCCGCGTCGACTTCGACACCCTGACCCGAACCCCCAAGGACAGCTACCACTGGTACCGGGGCCTGATCACCGCGCACCGTGCGCGGACGGAGGAATCTGCCCGATGAAGTTCACCGACGGCTACTGGCTGATGCGCCCGGGTGTCACCGCGCGCTACGCCACCGAGGTCGCCGACGTCCGCACCGGCGAGGACCGGATGACCCTCTACGCGCCCGTCAGACACGTGCGCGGCCGCGGTGACACGCTCAACAGCCCACTGCTGACCGTCGAGTGCTGGTCCCCGGCCGAGGGGGTGATCGGGGTGCGCGCCACCCACCACGCCGGCGCGGTGCGGCGCGGACCGGAGTTCGCACTGCCCGGAGCGGCCCGGGGCAGCGGAAAGGTGCGCCGGGACGGCGAGGTGGTGGAACTGGCCTCCGGCGAGCTGACGCTGCGGGTGGACACGTCCGAGCCCTGGCAACTGGAGTTCACCGCCGGCGGCCGCGTGCTCACCACGGTGGGCGAGCGCGGCACCGGTTTCGTCACCGACGCCGACGGCCGTCACCACATGCTCGGACAGCTCGCCCTCGGCGTCGGCGAACTGGTCTACGGCCTGGGCGAGCGGTTCACCCCGTTCGTCCGCAACGGCCAGGTGGTCGACGTCTGGCAGGCGGACGGCGGCACCAGCAGCGAACAGGCGTACAAGAACGTCCCGTTCCACCTGACCAACCGGGGCTACGGCGTCTTCGTCAACCACCCCGGCAAGGTCAGCTACGAGATCGGCTCCGAAGCCGTCGGCCAGGTGCAGTTCAGCGTCGAGGACCAGTCGCTGGAGTACTTCGTCGTCCACGGCCCCACCCCCAAGCAGGTCCTGGAGCGCTACACGGCGCTCACCGGCCGCCCCGCGCTCCCCCCGGCGTGGGCCCTCGGCCTGTGGCTGACCACGTCCTTCACCACCGACTACGACGAGGCCACCGTCAACCGCTTCGTCGGCGGGATGGCCGAGCGCGGCATCCCGCTCAGCGTCTTCCACCTGGACTGCTTCTGGATGCGCGAGTACCAGTGGTGCGACTTCGTGTGGGACCCGCACACCTTCCCGGACCCGGCCGGCATGCTGGCCCGGCTCAAGGAGCAGGGCCTGCGCATCTCCGCCTGGATCAACCCGTACATCGCGCAGAAGTCGGAGCTGTTCGACGAGGGCGTGCGGGAGGGCCACCTGGTGCGCCGCCCGGACGGCAGCGTCTGGCAGTGGGACCTCTGGCAGCCCGGCATGGCCCTGGTTGACTTCACCGACCCGGCCGCCCGAGCCTGGTACACCGACAAGCTGCGCGCCCTGCTGGACATCGGGGTGGACTGCTTCAAGACCGACTTCGGCGAGCGCATCCCCACCGACGTGGTCTGGCACGACGGCTCCGACCCGGAGCGGATGCACAACTACTACGCCCAGTTGTACAACCGGACGGTGTTCGAACTGCTCCGGGAGGTGAGGGGCGAGGGGGAGGCCCTGCTGTTCGCCCGCTCCGCCACGGCGGGCGGCCAGCAGTACCCGGTGCACTGGGGCGGCGACTGCGAATCGCACTTCAACGCCATGGCGGAGTCGCTGCGCGGCGGGCTGTCCCTCGGCCTGTCCGGCTTCGGCTTCTGGAGCCACGACATCGGCGGCTTCGAGGGCACCCCGACACCCGCGGTCTTCAAGCGCTGGACGCAGTTCGGTCTGCTCTCCTCGCACAGCCGGCTGCACGGCAGCAAGTCCTACCGGGTGCCGTGGGAGTTCGGAGAGGAGGCCGTCGAGGTCACCCGCGAGTTCACCCTCCTCAAGCACCGCCTCGCGCCCTACCTCCAGAGCGCGGCCCAGCAGGCGCACGCCACCGGCCTCCCGGTGATGCGCGCGATGGTGCTGGAGTTCCCGGACGACCCGGCCGCCGCCGCACTCGACCGGCAGTACCTGCTCGGCGACGACCTGCTCGTCGCCCCGGTCTTCACGGAGGACGGCACGGTCGAGTACTACGTGCCGGAGGGCGCCTGGACCAACTTCCTGACCGGCGACCAGGTCACCGGGCCGCGCTGGGTGCGCGAACAGCACGGCTTCCACACCCTGCCGCTGCTCGCCCGCCCCGACTCCGTCATCCCGCTCGGCGCGGACGACCAGCGCCCGGTCTCCGCCTGGGCGGAGGGCGTCGAACTGCGTGTCCACGCCTTCGCCGACGGCGCCGAGCGCACCGTCGTGATCCCGCGCTCCGACGGCCCCGGCGAGACCGCCCGCTTCCACGTGCGCCGCACCGGCGACCGCCTCCGGGTGGCCACCGACAGCCCGCACCCGTGGCAGCTGCGCACCGGCGGTCCGGACGGCGCCCTGCACGTCAGCCCGGCCGGCACCCTGGAGGCCGAGCTGCCCTACCGGGCCTGACGCCGGCCCCCGAAGGCGGGGCCCCGCGCCGCGTGGACGCCCGGGGTCCCGCCCTTCCCCCGGAGCCCGGAGCTGCCCGCGCAGAGCCGCACCGAACGCCACCTCATGCCCGCCGCACTCGACGCACTGCTGCGCGGCTCCGCCGGCGTGGGATGCCGCCTCGACCACGAGCTGACCGACGGCTGGTTCAACAGCGCCCACCGCGTCCTGCTGGACGACGGCCGCCCGTGGTCAGGCTCGCCCTGCTGCCCGGGGCGCCGGTGCTCCGGTTGTACCCACGACCACCAGAAGAACGGGGAACCACCTTGTCCTACAGCATCCGCGCGGGCGGTCTGGAACGGCACACCGCCGCGGAGTTCCTCCGCATCGAGCCCTGGGGGCCGGACGCCGTCCGGGTGCGGGCCTCCCCGGGGACCGTCGACCCCGCCGCCCCCGGCGCGCTGGAGGCCCCCTCGCCCAGCCCGCACGCCGAACCGTCCGTCTCGGACACCGGCTGCGCCCGCCTGGTCAACGGCCGGATCGCCGTCGAGGCCTCGGCGGACGGCCGACTGGGGTTCCGCCACGCCGCCTCGGGGCGCGAACTCCTCGCCGAGCGCAGTCCGCACGCGCACCACGCCGGCTCCCGCGTCCATGCGGCGGGCGGCCGGACCGAACAGTCCTTCGAGGCCTACGACGGTGAACGGCTGCACGGCCTGGGGCAGCACCTGCACGGTCGCCTGGACCAGAAGGGATGCGTGATCGACCTCGTCCAGGCCAACACCGTGGCCGCCGTCCCCTTCCTGCACTCCTCGCGCGGCTACGGACTGCTCTGGAACAACCCCGCCACGGGCCGCGTCGAACTGGGCGCCGACGCCACCCGGTGGACCGCCGACGCCGGCGGGCGCATCGACTACTGGATCACCGCCGGCGACACCCCGGCCCAGGTCCTGGACTCCTACACCCGGGCCACCGGGCGCCCGCCCCTGCTCCCCGAGTGGGCCTCCGGCTTCTGGCAGTCCCGGCTGCGCTACCGCACCCAGGACGAACTCCTTGCGGTGGCACGGGAGTACGGAGAACGCGGACTGCCGCTGTCCGTCATCGTCTGCGACTTCTTCCACTGGCCCAGGATGGGCGACTGGCGCTTCGAGGAGAGCGAGTGGCCCGATCCCGCCGCCATGGCCGAGGAGCTGTCGGACCTCGGGGTGAAGCTCGCCGTCTCGGTGTGGCCCACCGTCGAGCCCGGCAGTGACGCGTACGACGGGATGCGCTCGGCCGGGCACCTGGTACGGGACGCGGACGGCGGCCTGCTGACCTTCCCGTGGCCGTCCCGGTTCGGCGGGGACGCGCTGGTCCGCCCGATGGCGTACTACGACGCCACCCACCCCGGCGCCCGCGCCGCGCTGTGGCAGCGGCTGAACGACAACTACCGCTCGCCGGGCGTGGCGTGCTTCTGGCTGGACGCCTGCGAGCCCGACCTGCCCCCGGGACTCGCCGAGCGCGCCGTGTACGCGGCCGGGCCCGCAGCCGAGGCCGCGAACCTCTACCCGCTGGAGCACGTCCGGGGGGTGGCGGAGGGCCTGCGCGCGGCGGGCGAGGACCGGCCGCTGTCGCTGGTCCGCTCCGTGTGGGCGGGCAGTCAGCGGTACGGGGCCCTGCTGTGGTCCGGCGACATCCCCACCACCTTCGACTCGCTCGGGCGCCAGATCAGGGCCGGGCTGAACGTCGCGATGAGCGGCATCCCCTGGTGGAACACCGACATCGGCGGCTTCTTCGGCGGCGACCCGGACGACCCCGCCTACCGTGAACTGCTGGTCCGGTGGTTCCAGTACGGCACCTTCAGCCCCGTGATGCGGCTGCACGGGGACCGGGAGCCCAACCACCCCGCCTTCTCCACGGACATGACCGGCGGCCCGAACGAGGTCTGGTCGTACGGGGAGGAGGCGTACCGCATCCTGCGCGACCACCTGCTGCTGCGCGAGCGCCTGCGGCCGTACCTGGGGAGGCTGTCCGAGGACGCCCACCGCACCGGCGCCCCGCCGATGCGTCCGCTGTTCTTCGGCTTCCCCGGGGACGAGCGCGCCTGGGAGGTGGACGACCAGTTCCTGCTCGGCCCCGATCTGCTGGTGGCACCGGTGTACGAGGCGGGCGCCCGGGCCCGCCGGGTGTACCTGCCGTCCGGCGCCCGCTGGCTCGACCCGGTCACCGGACGCGTGCTGGAGGGAGGCAGCACCCTCGACGCGGACGCCCCGCTGGAACGCCTCCCGGTCTTCGTGCGGGAAGGGGCCGAGGTCGCGGACCTCTTCGGCTGACTCCCCGCACGACCGGCGCGACCGGCCGGTCGCGCCGGGTGGTTCGTGGGCGCGTCCGTCAGCGGAGCGGCGAGAGGACGAAGGAGAACTCCGCCCCTTCGGCCCGCAGCTGGTACCGGGGCAGCGGGCCCGGCCCGCAGGAGGCGGTGCCGATGCCGTGCAGGGCGTGGTCGAGGTTGACCCACACGGCGTCGCCGGGCGTGAGGTCGGTGAGGTGGGCCGCCGCGTCGAGCCGCTCGGTGGTCCAGCGGCGGGCGGTGAAGGAGAAGGCCGGGTCGCCCTCGATGCGCAGGCCGCCGATCTCCGCCCAGCGGACGTCGGCCCGTGCGCCGTTCTCCTGCGGGCGCACGTAGGGCGTCTGCAGCCCGTCGACCGTGGACTCGTAGCGGCCGAGTCTGGCGGAGGCCTTGGTGTCCGGGTACCCCTCGTGGGGGCCGGCGCCGAACCACCGCACCTCGTCCGCCGCGGCGAGCGCGAGCCGCACGCCGAGGCGGGGCAGCGGCACCGGCCATTCGCCGTCGGGCCGCACCGACACGGTCAGCCGCAGGCGGTCGCCGTCGCTCGTCCAGCGGTAGCCCGTGTCGAGGCCGAACCCCCGGGCGGCCGGGGCCACTCGGGTCCGTACGGTGAGCGCGTCCTCACCGAGTTCCACCGCGTCCAGCCGGTGCCGCATGCGGTGCAGACCGACGTCTCGCCACAGTGCGGCGGTGCGGGTGCCGGTCAGCCAGTCGGTTCCCTCGTCGTTGTCGGTGGGCGCCCGCCACACGTCCAGCCGCAGGCCGCTGACCTCGACGGCGCCGATGGCCTTGAGCGCACCGGTACGGGGGTCGAACCGGCCCGGGCCGAGGGTGATCGCGCCGTCGGCCGCGACGGGGCCGAAGGCGGGGAGGAGGACCGGCCGCGGCCGTTCGGCCACCGGGAACTGGCCCCACGCCACCTCGTGCCCCTCGGGGGCCCACGCGGTGTCGGCCGCCAGCACCGCCCGGACCGTCCACTGGGCCTCACCGGTCCCGTGGCCGGCGGGCGGCGGCGGCAGCTTCAACCCTGCCGATTCGGCGGGCGCGAGCTCCGGCACGAGCAGTGGGCCGGTCTCGACCGTTTCGCCGTCCACCTGGTACGACCACTCGAAGGCCAGTGCGGCGAGGTCGGCGAAGTCGTACCCGTTGGTGACCGTCACGGTGCCGTCGGTGCCGTCGCCGTGGATGCGGACGGGCTCGATGACCTTCTTGTACTCCAGCAGACCGGGGGAGGGCCTCCGGTCGGGGAAGAGCAGGCCGTCGCAGACGAAGTTGCCGTCGTGCAGTTCCTCGCCGTAGTCGCCGCCGTAGGCGTAGCCGAGCCGGGGGTGGGCGATGCCGTGGTCGATCCACTCCCAGACGAACCCGCCCTGCAGCCGGTCGTAGGTCTCGAACAGCCGCTGGTACTCGGCGAGCCCGCCGGGGCCGTTGCCCATGGCGTGGCCGTACTCGCAGAGGATGAAGGGGAGTCGGCGGCGCTTGTGGGTGCCGCCGTCGAGTTCCCGGCCGATCTGCTCGACCTCGGCGTGTCCGGCGTACATCCGTGAGTACACGTCGGTGTCGCGGCTGCTCGGGTCGCCCTCGTAGTGCACGAGGCGGGAGGGGTCGCGGTGGTGGATCCATTCGGCCATCGCGGTCAGGCCCCGTCCGGTGCCGGCCTCGTTGCCCAGCGACCAGATGACGACCGAGGGGTGGTTCTTGTCGCGTTCGACCGTACGGGCGGCCCGGTCGAGCAGGGCGGGTGTCCAGCGGTCGTCGTCGACGGGGTTGCCGCGCCAGTCCTGTTCGGTGAAGCCGTGGGTCTCCAGGTCGCACTCGTCGACGACCCACAGGCCGTACTCGTCGCACAGGTCGAGGAAGGCCGGGTGGGGCGGGTAGTGCGCGGTGCGGACGGCGTTGATGTTGTGCTGTTTCATCAGCAGGACGTCCCGGCGCATGGTCTCCGGGTCCAGGGCACGCCCCGTCTCGGGATGCCACTCGTGGCGGTTGACGCCCTTGAAGAGCACCGCCGTGCCGTTGACCTTGATCAGCCCGTCGGCCAGCTCCACGGTGCGGAAGCCGATCCGCAGGGGCACGCGCTCGCCGGCGGTGACCAGCTCGCCGTCGTACAGCGTCGGTACCTCGGCGGACCACGGCCGCACGGGCACCGTGACGGCGGCTCCCGTCGGGACGTCGATGCCCAGGGCCGGCACGGACACCCGCCCGGCGGTGTCGGACTCGACGCGGAGGGTGCCCTCACCCGTGCGGTGGTCGAAGGAGGCGTGCACGAAGAAGTCGCCCGCGCAGCCTTCCGGGCGGTGCCGCAGGGTGACATCGCGGAAGATGCCGGGGAGCCACCACTGGTCCTGGTCCTCCAGGTAGGAGCCCGCCGACCACTGGTGGACGCGTACCGCGAGCACGTTGCCGCTCGGCTTCAGCAGGTGGCCGACGGCGAACTCGTGCGGCAGGCGGGAGCCCTTGAACTCGCCGAGCCGGGTGCCGTTGAGCCAGACGCGGGCGCAGGACTCCACACCGTCGAAGCGCAGCACCGCGCCGCCGTCGGCCGGCCAGTCCTCGGGCAGGTCGAAGCGGTACAGGTGGTCGCCGGTCGGGTTCTCCGTCGGCACGCGCGGCGGGTCGACCGGGAAGGGGTACAGGTGGTTGGTGTACGCGGGCCGGCCGAAGGCGCCGTCGCCCTGAAGGACCCAGTGCCCGGGGACGGTCACCTGCGCCCAGTCGTCGGCGTCGAATCCGGGCGCGGCGAAGGACTCGTCCTGGGCGTCGGCGGTCGGGGAGACGCGCAGCAGCCAACTTCCGTTCAGTGACAGGCTCCTGGCGCTCGACGAGGCGTACCAGGCGCGGGGCGCCATGGCTCCGCGGCCCGGGGAGTGGTCTTCCAGGTAGTCGTTGGTCATCGCTTTGGCGCTCCCTGCGTGATCCGTGCTGACGGGCGAGGCGGACGGGCGGGTCGACAACGGACTGCTTCACCTCCTGGCGTGCCGGGGACCGAACCGCGGCACAGGGGCGGCCCCTCGGTACCACGTCGGGCGATCACGACGATCACCATAGCTGCCGGCCGCCGCGGAGGCCGGGTCGTGCTGCCTGCACGACCCGGCCGGGCCCGGCACCGATCAGCGGGCGCCGAGGAGGTGTTCGAGGGCGAGCTGGTCCAGCTGCTCGAAGGCCATGCCACGGCCGGCCGCGGAGTCCACGTCGAACTCCTCGAAGGCGGAGCGGTCCGCCAGCAGCCCGGCCAGGCCGTCCTCGGCCGTGGCGAGGGCGAGTTCGGGCAGGCGGGAGGCGGCGAGCGCGGCCCGGACCTCCGGGTCGGCCCGGAAGGCGCGGGAGCGCTCGGCCAGCAGCAGGTAGTTGCGCATGCAGCCGGCCGCCGAGGCCCAGACGCCGTCGAAGTCCTCGGTGCGCGGCGGCTTGAAGTCGAAGTGCCGGGGGCCGTCGTAGCCGGCCGACTCCAGCAGGTCGACCAGCCAGAACGCCTGCCGCAGGTCGCCCGCGCCGAAGCGCAGGTCCTGGTCGTACTTGATGCCGGACTGGCCGTTGAGGTCGATGTGGAACAGCTTGCCGTGCCACAGGGCCTGGGCGATGCCGTGCGGGAAGTTGAGGCCGGCCATCTGCTCGTGGCCGACCTCCGGGTTGAGGCCGACCCGCTCGGGACGCTCCAACTCGTTGATGAACGCCAGGGCGTGGCCGACGGTGGGCAGCAGGATGTCGCCGCGCGGCTCGTTGGGCTTGGGCTCGATCGCGAAGCGCAGGTCGTAGCCCTGCTGCTCGACGTACTCGCCCAGCAGGTCGAAGGCCTCCTTGAGCCGGTCGAGTGCGGTCCGCACGTCCTTGGCCGCGCCGGACTCGGCGCCCTCGCGTCCGCCCCAGGCGACGTAGACCGAGGCGCCGAGTTCGACGGCCAGGTCGATGTTGCGGATGGTCTTGCGCAGCGCGTAGCGCCGTACGTCACGGTCGTTGGCGGTGAAGGCGCCGTCCTTGAAGACCGGGTGGGTGAACAGGTTGGTGGTCGCCATCGGGACCTTCAGCCCGGCCGCGTCCAGCGCGGCGCGGAAGCGCTTGACGCTCTCCTCGCGGGTGGCGTCGCCCGCGCCGAAGGGGATCAGGTCGTCGTCGTGGAAGGTGACGCCGTAGGCGCCGAGTTCGGCCAGGCGCTGCACGGTCTCGACCGGGTCGAGGCCGGGGCGGGTCGCGTCGCCGAAGGGGTCGCGCCCCTGCCAACCGACGGTCCACAGGCCGAAGGTGAACTTGTGCGCGGGAGTGGGGACGAGCGGGTCGCTGGACATGGCGCGGCTCCGGATCAGTGCCAGGGGGTGTTTGTCAGGACTCTCAACAAATTAGTATGCCGGAACGTCGGAAGGAACCCCCGCACCGGAGGAACGCATGGCTGAGCAGCGTGTCGTGATCGGCTTCGACAGCTCGACGCAGTCCACCAAGGCCCTCGCCGTCGACATCGACACGGGCACCGTTCTGGGCCAGGGCCGTGTCCCGCACACCGTCAGCACGGGTGCCGGCCGCGAGAGCGATCCCGAGCAGTGGTGGCGGGCGCTCGGTGAGGCCGCGGCGGCGACGGGCTGGGCGGACCGTGCGGCCGCCGTCTCGGTCGCCGGCCAGCAGCACGGCCTGGTGACCCTCGACGCGAGCGGGGCGCCGGTCCGCCCGGCGCTGCTCTGGAACGACGTCCGGTCCGCGCCCCAGGCCGCCGGGCTGGCGGCCGCGATCGGAGCGGCGGAGCTCGCCCGCCGCACCGGCAGCGTCCCCACCGCCGCCTTCACCGCCCCCAAGTGGGCATGGCTGCGCGCCGCCGAGCCCGCCGCCGCCGAGCGCGTCGCCGCCGTCCGCCTCCCGCACGACTTCCTGACCGAGCGGCTGACCGGTCAGGAAGTCACCGACCGGGGCGACGCCTCGGGAACCGGCTGGTGGGGGCCGGACGGCTACGACCACGACGTCCTCGCCCGCATCGGACTCGACCCGGCCCTGCTGCCCCGGGTCCTCGCGCCGGGCGCGCGGGCCGGCGCCGTCCGCCCGGGCACGCCGCTGCGCGCGGGCGCGCCGGTGGCCACCGGCACCGGCGACAACATGGCCGCGGCCCTCGGGCTCGGTCTGCTCCCCGGGCAGCCGGTCCTCAGCCTCGGCACCTCCGGCACCGTCTACGCCGTGGGCCACGACAGGCCCGCCGACCCGACCGGCACCGTCGCGGGCTTCGCCGACGCGCTCGGCCGCTGGCTGCCGCTCGCCTGCACGCTCAACTGCACCCTCGCCGTCGACCGCTTCGCCGTTCTCCTCGGACGCGGCCGGGACGAGGTCGAGGAGGGCGGCACCGCCGTCGTCCTGCCCTACCTGGACGGCGAGCGCACGCCGGACCTCCCGGGCGCCTCCGGCCTGGTCCACGGGCTGCGCCACGACACCACGCCGGGGCAGCTGCTGCAGGCCGCCTACGACGGCGCCGCCCACGCCCTGCTCGCCGCCCTGGACGGTGTGCTGCGCGCGGGCGGCGCGGATCCGGCGGGCGACGCGCCGCTGCTGCTGATCGGCGGCGGCGCCCGTGGGCGGGCCTGGCAGCGGACCGTGCTGCGGCTCTCCGGCCGGGCCGTCCAGGTGCCCGACGCCCGGGAACTGGTCGCGCTCGGCGCCGCCGCCCAGGCCGCCGCACTGCTCACCGGCGAGCCGGCCGACGCCGTGGCGCGCCGCTGGCGGACGGCCCACGGCCCGGTGCTGGAGCCGGTGGAGAGGGACGAGGACGCGCTCACGCGGATCGGCGATACCCTGCGTCGGGCCGGGGCCTTGCAGGGAGCCCCGGCCGGGGACCGGTAGGAGGAGCGGCACGTGGCGGTGGTCGGCAGGGCGAGCAGGAGCGCGGAGAACGGACCCGCGTCGCTACAGGACATGCGCCGCCAGAACCTCGCGGTGGTCCTCGGCGCGGTGGCCGCGCACAGCCCGCTCTCCCGCGCGGACGTCTCCGGCCGGGTCGGTCTGACCAGGGCGGCGGTCTCCTCGCTGGTCGACGAGCTGATCGGCCGCGGAGCCGTGACGGAGGCGGCGGCCACCGCCAGCGGACGGGTCGGCAGACCCGGACGGGCACTGACCGTGAGCGGCGACGGCCCGGCGGGCCTCGGCCTGGAGATCGGCGTCGGCCACCTCGGCGCGTGCGTCGCGGACCTGCGCGGCGAGCCGCGGCTGTGGCGCCGCGTGGAACGGGCCAACGCGGGCCGGCCCGCCGGGACGGTCCTGGCGGAACTCGCCGCGCTGGCCGCCGAGGCGGAGGACGAGGCCGCGGCCCTCGGGCTGCGCGTCGAGGGCCGCGTCCTGGCCGTGCCCGGCGTGGTGCCGAACGAACCCCGCGGACTGGTCGAGCGCGCGCCCAACCTCGGCTGGCACACCGTCGGGATCGCCGACCACTGGCCGGACCCGGAGACCGTGCCCGAGCCGGAGAACGAGGCCAACCTCGGGGCGCTGGCCGAGTACTGGAGCGCCGGAGCCCCGGCGGAGACCTTCGTGCACGTCTCCGCCGGGGCCGGGATCGGCGCCGCCCTGGTCATCGACGGCAGGCTGTTCCGGGGCGCCCGCGGCTTCGCCGGCGAACTCGGCCACATACCCGTGCACCCGGAGGGCCCCGAGTGCGCCTGCGGCGCCCGGGGCTGCCTGGAGCAGTACGCGGGCGAGGCGGCCGTGCTGCGCGGGGCCGGTCTCGCGCAGCACGGCCCGGGCGACCCGGTCGCCCTGCTGGCCGAGCGGGCAGCCGACGGACACGCGCCCACCCTGGCGGCCCTCGACCGCGGGGGCCGTGCCCTCGGCCTCGCCCTCACGTCCGCCGTCGACCTCATCGACCCGGACGGCCTCGTCCTCGGCGGCGCCTACGCCGAACTCGCCGGATGGCTGCTGCCCTCCGTGTGCGCCGAGTTGGCCGCCCGGGTCACCGTGCGGCCCTGGGCCGCGGAGACGCTGCGCCCGTCGGCACTCGGGCGGCGCGGGCCCCTGCTGGGCGCGGCGCTGACGACGGTCCGCCGCATCATGGCGGACCCGACCCTCCTTCCCGCCGGGTGATCAGGAGGCCGTACCGGACGGCCCGTCCGGGAGGTCGTGCTCGACCACGACCATCGCGTGCCCGTCCGCGGTGGTGACCCGCACGTGGACGTACTCGCCGTCGTGCTCCCAGGGCAGTTCCTGCCCGGCGGGCTGGAGCCGCACCGAGCGCGGCGCGGCGGCGAGCCGGACGGAGACGGGCACGTCGACCAGCGGGAACGGGTCGTGCACCAGGTCCAGCTCCGGGGTCTCCCGGGACGGGACGAAGCTGGTCAGGTGCACCACGGTGCCGGTGCCGGTCCGCACGACGGTGGTCTCCAGGTGGACCGGTCCGCCCGCGCGGACCAGCGGGTCCGGCAGGAGCCGGTCCAGGGCGGCGCCGAGCAGCCGGCGGTACGCCTCCAGGCCGTGGTCGTGGAAGGCCTCCAGCAGCGGGACGGCCACCGCGGCCACCCCGTCGCCGACGGCGACGGCCACCTCCTCGGTCGGGTCGGCCGGGGGAGTGTAGGAGTGGCCGCAGAAGCGGTCCCAGGAGCGCGGGAAGTAGGGTGCGACGACCCGGGCCAGCACCTCCGCGCCGGGCAGCGCGCGGGCGGTCAGCCGGGAGCCGTGGCCGATCACCGGGAAGTCCTCCGGGACCCCGGGCACGCCCTGGCAGGCGAGGAACACCTCACCGGCCGGGGCCGGGGCCAGGCCCTCCACCGGGAGGTCGGGCAGGGCCGGCTCCGTGCCGTTCCTGAGCAGCGCGGGGCCGACCAGCAGCACGGCGCCGCCGGCCCGGCGGTACGCGCCCAGGCGCTCGGCCAGGCCGTCGTCGACGGGGGTGGACTCCGGCACCACGACGGCCCGGTAGCCGCCCAGGTCGGCCGTGGGCGGCACCACGTCGAACTGGACGCGGAGCTGCTGCAGCGCCCGTACGGCGCCGATGTTGCTCGCGCCGGGGTGGTCACCGAGGGCGGGGTCGACGACCAGCGCGACTTCACTGACGACCCGTCCGCCCTCGACGAACGGCTCGCACTCCTCGATGTGCCCGTACACCGAGCCGATCAGCTCGTACACCGCCGGAGCCGGTACGCCCCGCGGGTGCAGCACGTCGCCGACGCCGCTGGTCAGGCCGTGGCTGAGCATCTGGCTGTTCTCGTAGAGCAGCGCCGCCCGGGGCTTGAGGGCGGCGTTGTCGCCCCAGCTCTCGTGGAACCGCCCGGTGTGGCTGAGGGTCGGCATCCCCAGCGGGCGGACGAAGCGGGCCACGTACGGGAGGAAGGCGTAGCCCCAGCCGCCGGTGGGCAGCCCCTCGATCTCGACGTGCCGCATGAACTGCCGCTCCTGCGGCAGCCGGGTCTTCGGGCGGCCGTTGAAGAAGACGCCCTGCACGGCGTCCGGCGGAAGGGCCTTCTCCACCATCGCCGAGTAGCGGGCCATGTAGCGCTGCGCCACCAGGTCGGCGTAGCGCGCCCGGTGGTCGGCGTCCGTCGGGTCCAGGCCCTCCCGGCGCATCCCGTCGACCGCCCACCGGCTCAGGCTCGGCTGGCTCCAGCACATGTCGACGAAGATGCCGTCGACCGGGGCGAAGCGCCGCAGCACCTCGTCCAGCTGGTCGGCGAAGTAGTCCGCGTAGGGGCTCGACATGTCGAGGATGTTCCAGCCCGCCCGGAGGGCCGAAGGGGTCCAGCGGGCGATCTTCAGGTTCTCGTCGTGCGCGACCCATTCGGGGTGCTCGCGGGCGGCGTACTCGTCGACCTGGAGGGAGAGGTAGATCGGCGCGCGGATGCCGACCGAGTGCAGGGCTTCGACCTGCTCGGCGAGCAGGTCCAGGCCGGGGGCGAGGCCGGGGTGGCGCTCGGGCCGGTCGGTCCCGTAGTACAGGTGGCCGTGGTGGCACTTGGCGAAGACGGTGACGCTGTCCACGTGGGCATCGCGGAAGGTCCGGGCGAAGGCCACCGGATCGAAGTCCCGGCCGACGTCGCGGATGTCGGGGCCGGTGTGGAAGTCCAGGTGCACGGTGCGCCGAGGGAAGAGGTCCATGGTGTGAGCGCTCACATCGTCTGGGGTCATGGGATCGATTTATAGGAGGCGTTCGCCGGGGCGTCCAGGGGGCTGGCGGGGTGATTTGCGAATTGCCCTGTCAGTGCGGTGAGTTCGAGGAGGCGGCGGCGCAGTGCCTTCCCGTGCGTGGCCTGCTCTCGTCCAGGACATGGGAGGTCAGGCCGCGGCTCCGCCTGCCGGGTGCGCGACACCCGCGGGTGTCGCACACCCGGCGGGTCAGAGGGCGGCAGTGGTGGAGGCCGGAGCGGTCGGGTCCACGAAGGGGCGGTCGTAGACCTCCAGTGAGCGGATCGAGGCCCAGGCGCCGGAGTCCAGACCGGTGACGGTCACCCGGACGTGGCGGGTCCGGGCGGTGAAGCCCGCCGTCTGCACCTGCGCGGCGGCGGTGTTCCCGGTCAGGTCGGCGAGCGTCGACCAGGAGGCGCCGTCGGCCGAGCCGTCGATCCGGAAGCGGCAGGCCTTCCCGGGCAGCTCCCAGGCGATCCGGGCTCCGGTGACCGGGCGCATCGAACCGAGGTCCAGCCGGAGCCAGTGACCGGTGCCGCCGTCGGCCGCGCACCAGCGGGTCGAGGTGTCCCCGTCCACCGCGTTGGCCGCCAGGTTGCCGTGCCGGGCCTCCACGCTGTCGGCCGTGGCCGGGCAGCCGCGGGCGATGTCCGCCGGGACCACCGTGCGGTCGAGCACGATCGCCACGACCGTGTCGTCGGGGTAGCGGGTGCGGTCGATGCCGGTGATGGTGACGCAGTTCCCGCCGGCCGCGCCGAACGGGAGCGGGTTCCTGGAGACCCCGTCGTAGACCGCGGTGACCTGCGCGTCGCCCAGCGCGGGGGTGGTGAAGCTGCTGCCGCCGCCGTACCCGGCCAGCAGGTGCGCGTAGACCGTCCGGTCGGAGAAGGTGAAGCCGTACTGTCCGTCCACCGGGTTCCACGGGCCGCCGCGGGTGCCGTACAGCGCCTCCCGGTTGGCGCGCATGAAACCGCCGAGCCGGCGCAGCAGCGCCGCCTGGGTGCTCGGGACGGCGCCGGTCGCGTCCGGGCCCACGTTGACGATCACGCACATGTCGCGGACGAAGGAGTTGACCAGCACGGCCATCGCCGAGGGGAAGGACATGGCGTTGTCCCCGCTGTACCCCCAGGCGCCGCCGACGCTGAACGCCTTCTGGACCAGGCGGCCGAACCGGATCGGCCCGGTCGGCACGGCGGGCCCCTCCTCCACGTCGTAGTCGCCCACCCACCCGGAGCGCGGGGTCGTCAGGGCGTCGGGCTGGTGCCGGCGTACCAGGCCGGTCAGCCCGAGCGGCCTGCCGGTGCCGGGTTCGGTGTCGCCGTACGCGGCGTCCACCGGCCAGCTGTTGCCCGGGTCGCGGTACTGACCCGGCTCCCAGAAGAAGGACCCGTCCGCGTCGGTGCCCTGCTGCGCCAGCCAGCCGCCGTCCCACCAGACGTCGTCGACCGCGCCGTAGTCGGTGACCAGTTCCTTCACGGACTGGTACACCTCGTTCTTCATGGTCCTGGCGCTCTCGTGGTAGTCGAAGCCGGCCGGATCGGAGCCCTCGCAGTTCCACGGGTACGGGCTGCCCGGAAGCACGCATTCGGAGGCGAGCGCGGGGCTCGGGGGCTTCGTCCCGGTCACGTCGTAGTAGCCGGGGTAGCGCCAGTCGATCGGCGAGTAGTACAACCCGACCCGCAGGCCGGCCGCGCGCAGGGCGTCCACATAGCCCTTGACGAAGTCCGTGCCCGCCGGGAACGGTGCTGCGGCGGTGGACCAGGCGTCGGGGTGGGCCGTGGGCCACAGGGCGAAGCCGTCGTGGTGACGGGCGGTCAGGACGACGTGCCCGGCCCCGAGGTCGCGTGCGAGCTGCGCCCAGGCAGCGGGGTCGTAGGGCCGGGACCGGGTGGCGAAGGTGTCGGCGTACTGCGACCGGTACGCGGTCGGACCGGTCTTCGAGGCGAACATGTACCACTCGCCCTGGGCCGGGACGGCGTAGACGCCCCAGTGGACGAACATGGCCAGCTTGTCGTCCCGCATCCACTGGACGCGGCTGTCCGGCTGCTGCCAGGTCCCCTGGTCGAGCTTCGGGATGCGCAGCGGGACGAGGGGCAGCGCGGCCTCGGCGGCTGCGGCCGGGGTGCCGCCGGGCCCGGCGGCGGCGACGGTGGAGGCGGCGACGGTGGAGGCCGCCAGGCCGGCGAGCACACTTCTCCGGCTGATGGGTCCTGACATGGATGCTCCGTATGTCCTGGATTGCCCGCTCCGGGCTGGACTCGGCGAGTCAGGTACAGGTATCGCGGCGAGCGGAGCGGCCTGTCAAGGCACCCGACAGTGAAATATCCGATGAATACGGGCAGTCGGCCTGGACCGTCAGGCCGGGGTCGACCTTGGCCGAGGGCGCTCCGTCCGGCCTTCGGTCGTCAACGCCGCAGCCCACAACGGCTCTTCTGCACTTCCCCCCGGCTCCTCGGAGGACCCGGCTCCGTCTGTCGTCGGCCCGACATCGCGCTCCGGTCGCCCGGGGGACTACGCATTCATCGGACCGATTCCGCCGCAACTGCGGGCGGTGCGCGGCAACTTGCCCATACACTGTCAACCGTCGGCCCCCGGCCGCCCGGTCGCCCGACCCGCTCTCCCGCAAAGCCAGCAGCACGTACCCACCCCCCGCCTCCCTGGAGCTGCCATGGCGAAGACAGCGAATGCATCGAAAGCCTCGAAAACGGCGAAACCACCCCTGCGCCGCGCCGGTCTGCCCGCGGTCCTCGTCCTGCTCCTCAGCGCACTGACCAGCCTGGTCCGGCCGTCCACGGCCACCGCCACCACCGCCGCCGCGACCGCCGTCACCGTCGACGGCACCCAGCCGGGCCTCACCTTCGACGGCGTCGGCGCGATCTCCGGCGGCGGCGGCAACACCCGCCTGCTCATCGACTACCCGGAGCCGCAGCGCAGTCAGCTGCTGGACTACCTGTTCAAGCCCGGCTACGGCGCCAGCCTCCAACTGCTGAAGATCGAGATCGGCGGCGACACCAACTCGACCGACGGCGCCGAGGCCAGCCACGAGCACACCCAGGGCGTCGTGGACTGCAACCAGGGGTACGAGTGGTGGCTCGCTTCCCAGGCCAAGGCGCGCAACCCCGCCATCAAGCTCTACGGCCTCTCCTGGGGCGCGCCGAGCTGGGTCGGCGGCGGCAGGAACACCTTCTTCACCGCCAACGCGATCGGCTACCTGATGGACTGGATGGGCTGCGCCGAGCAGCACGGCCTGACCATCGACTACCTGGGCGGCTGGAACGAGCGAGGCTTCGACGCCTCCTGGTACGAGAACCTCAAGTCCACGCTGGTGTCGAAGGGTTACGGCACCACCAAGGTGGTCGCCGCGGACGACGGCTGGTCGGTGGCCGACGCGATGACCACCGACCCGGCGTTCAGGAACGCGGTGGACATCATCGGCGTCCACTACCCCTGCGGCTACCTCGGACCCTTCAGGTCCTGCCCCAGCACCCCGAACGCGCGAAGCCTCGACAAGCCGTTGTGGGCGAGCGAGAACGGCTCCGAGGACGCCAACGACGGAGCACCGGCGGTCGCCCGGGCCATCAACCGGGACTACCTCGACGGCCGGATGACCAGCTTCGTCAACTGGCCGGTCATCGCCGCGCTCTACCCGAACCTGTACTTCTCGACCGACGGGATGTCGATCGCCGCCCAGCCCTGGTCCGGCAACTACCTGATCGGCAGGACCACCTGGGTCACCGCGCACACCAGCCAGTTCACCCGGCCGGGCTGGCGCTACATCGATGCGGCCGGCGGCCACCTCAGCGGAGGGGGCAGCTACGTGACGCTCCGCTCGGCCGACACCGACGACTACAGCACGGTGCTGGAGACCGTGGACGCCACCGCCGCCCAGACCGTGAACCTCCGGATCACCGGCGGCCTGTCCGGCGGGACGGTCCACGTCTGGACCACCGACGTGAACTCCGGCGATCCCGCCGACCACTTCGTGCACCAGGGCGACGTGGTGCCGAGCAACGGCGGTTACGGTCTCACCCTGCAGCCCGGCCACGTCTACACCCTGACCACGACCACGACCGTCCCGGGCACCACCGCCGCCCAGGGCAAGGGCACCGCCACCCCGCCGCCCGCGGCCCCACTCGCCCTTCCGTACCACGACGACTTCAGCGGAGCCACCGACAGCACCTCGCCGAAGTACTTCGCCGACATGAACGGCGCGTTCGCCAAGGTGCCCTGCGCCGGTGGCCGGACCGGTACCTGCCTGCAGCAGACGGCCGTCGGCACCCCGGTACGGTGGACGGCCGAGCCGTACGCCAACCCGTACACCATCATGGGTGACAGCAGCTGGAGCAACTACACCGTTTCCGCCAAGGTGCTCCTGCGGCAGCAGGGCAGCGCGGAACTGCTCGGCCGGGTCGGCCAGCAGGGCCGCAACGACAACGGGCTGAACGCCTACCACCTACGCGTCTCCGACACCGGCGGATGGTCGATCCTCCGCAGCGACCTGAACTGGAACTTCACCACCCTCGCCCAGGGCACCGTCGGCGCGCTCGGCACCGACAGCTGGCACACGGTGGCACTGACCATGCAGGACAGCCGGCTCACCGCCGTGATCGACGGCACCGCCGTGGGGTCGGCCAGCGACGACGCGTTCACCGGGGGACAGGCCGGTCTCGGTGTCGTGGGCTACCAGAACGACCAGTTCGCCGAGTTCTCCCTCACCCCCGGCACCGGTTCGGCGGCTCCGGGCGCCAACCTCGGGTTCGAGTCCGGTGACTGCTCGCACTGGAACTGCTACGGCGGCGCCGTCACGGTGGCCGGGAACGCCCACGGCGGCACGTACAGCGTCCAGCTCCCGCCGAACTCGGGCGCCGACCAGACCGTCTCGGGCCTGACCCCCGACACCACCTACGACCTGACGGGTTGGGCGAAGAGCGGCGCCGCCGGCCAGTGCGTCCAGCTGGGCGTCAAGGACTTCGGCGGCGCCGAGACCCGCACCTGCCTCTCCGGCACCTCCTACACCCGCTGGGTCGTCCGGTTCACGACGGGGCCGAACAGCACCAGCGCGACCGTCTACGAGTGGAACCCGCCGGGCAACACCGCCACCGGCTGGGGCGACGACCTCGCCCTGACCACCGGGCCGGTGACCGGGGCGCTCGTCCTCGCCGGCTCCAACAGCTGCCTCGACGTCCCGGGCGCCACCACGAACCCCGGCACCCAGGTCGAGACCTGGAGCTGCAACACCGGCGCCAACCAGAGCTGGACCCACTTCGCCGACAACAGCGTGCGGGTGTACCCGGGCAGTGGCCTCCGGTGCCTGGACGACCTCGGCTCCAGCACCGCCCCCGGCGCCCCGGTCGGGATCTGGAACTGCAACGGCGGCCCCAACCAGCACTGGCAGTTCAACTCCGACGGCACCGTCACCACCCCGGCCGCGCCGGGCCTGTGCCTGGGCGCACCCGCCGGCCGGACCGCCGACGGCACCCTGCTCGGCCTGCAGACCTGTGCGGCGGGCTCGCCCGCGCAACGGTGGACGCTGGCCTGACGGGCACCGGTACGCAACAGGGGTGCGGCGCCCGCGTTCCGGGCGTCGCACCCCTACGTCAGCCCAGCGCCGAACCCGGTTCGCCGAGGGTGTCGCGGAGCCACTGCTCGACCCCGGCTACGTGCACGGTCGCCCAGGCGTGGGCGAGTTCAGGGTGGCGCCCGGCGATGGCGTCGAAGATCGCTCGGTGCTGCTGGCGGGTGCCGTCCACGGCGCCCGCCTCGGTCCGCCCGCGCCAGATCCGCGCGCGCATGGTCGGCCCGGACAGGCCGTCGATCAGCGAGCAGAGCACGGTGTTGCCCGACCCGGCCGCGATCCTGCGGTGGAACTCCAGGTCGTTGGCGATGAGTTCGTCCAGCGAGGCGTCCTCGGCCAGGCTCCCCAGTACCTCACCCAGGTCGGCGATCTCCTCCTCGGACATCACCCGGGCGGCCATCGCGGCGGCGGCGGGCTCCAGGAGGCGGCGGACCTCCAGGAACTCCAGCACCGTGTTGTCCTGGTGGAAGTCGACCACGAAACCCAGGGCGTCCAGCAGGACTTCGGGCTCCAGACTGGTCACGTACGTGCCGTCGCCCTGGCGCACGTCGAGCACCCGGATCAGCGACAGGGCCTTCACCGCCTCCCGCAGGGAGCTGCGGGACAGCCCGAGCCGGTCCGCGAGATCGGCCTCCTTCGGGAGCTTCGCGCCGGGGCGCAGCTCGCCGCTCACGATCATGGCCTTGATCTTCTCGATCGCCTCGTCGGTGACTGGCACGGCCTCGCCTTTCCTGGTCATCTGATCTTCGCAGCATAAGGCGCGCCCGTTCGGGGGTGGCCCGCAGCCGGCTGTCCCCGAGGACCCGGGGCACCAGTTCGGCGACCTGTCGGCGCAGCTGCCGGGGGCTGTACTCCCCGGCGAGGTCACGGTGGTGCCCCCGGACCAGCAGTCGGCCCACCTTGGTGGAGAGGACGTACTCGTCCCTGGGGCGCTCGCGCAGGGCCTATCCGAGCCTGCGCTCCGGGATGACTGTTGGCAGAAAAGGGGCGACGTCCACATGGCGGTCCGGGCCGACAACAAGGCCTACGGCACCAAGGCCTGCGAGTTCCTCGGCGAGCAACTGGGCGGCAAGGGCAAGCCGCCGAGCTCCAAGGAGCGCTGAGCTCCACCAACGGCCGCGACCGCTCGGAGGCCTTCGCGGCCTGCATGAGGACGGAGTTCCCGACGTCCAGGTGGTCGAGCCGGCCACCGACTGGAAGGGGGACGTCGCCTCCGCGAACGAACCACCCGCCGCAAGACCCCGGGCCGGCGTCACGGCGGGTGGTACGGCTGCCGGGCCGTCACGTGCCCGGACACCGAGCCGTCGAGCCGGAGCCGTCAGGCGGCGGTGCGGCGGTCCCCGGTGGCGGACGGGTCACGCGGGACCGATGGTCTGGGCGCACCAGATCGTCTTGCCGCGGGTGGTGTGCCGGGTACCCCAGCCCTGGGTGAGCTGGGCGACCAGCAACAGGCCCCGGCCGCCCTCGTCGAAGGTGCGTGCCCGGCGCAGGTGAGGGGCGGTGGCGCTGCCGTCGGAGACCTCGCAGATCAGCGAGCTGTCGCGGATCAGCCGTAGTCTGATCGGCGGTTGACCGTACTTGACCGCGTTGGTGACGAGCTCGCTGACCACCAGTTCGGTGACGAAGGCCGTCTCCTCCAGGCCCCAGACGGCCAGTTGGTCGGCGGCCAGCTGCCTGGCCCGCGCCACCTGCGCGGGGTCGGGCTCGATCTCCCAGTCGGCGACGTGGTCGGGGTCGAGCGCGCGGGTGCGGGCGAGCAGGAGCGCCGCGTCGTCGGTGTGGTGGTCCGGCAGCATGGCCTTCATCACCGTGTCGCAGAGCGCGGCCAGGGAGGTGGCCGGTTCGCTCAGCACCCGGAACAGGTCGGCGGTCCCCTCCTCGGCGCCGCGCTCACGGTGCTTCACCAGTCCGTCGGTGTAGAGGGCGAGCAGGCTGCCCTCGGGCACCTCGATCTCGGTCGCCTCGAACGGCAGTCCGCCGACGCCGAGCGGAGGCCCCGGGTGCACCTCGACGGGGGTGGTGCCGGTGCCGTCCGGCGAGATGACCAGCGGCAGCGGATGGCCCGCGCTCGCCAGGGCGCAGCGGCGGGAGACCGGGTCGTACACGGCGTACAGGCAGGTGGCGCCGGTTTCGCCGGTCGGCTCGAAGCCGCCGTCGGGCCGGGGGTCGTCGGGAAGGTGGAGGACCAGGTCGTCCAGGTGGGTGAGCAGTTCGTCCGGGGGCAGGTCCACGTCGGCCAGGGTTCGGACGGCCGTGCGGAGCCGGCCCATGCTGGCGGAGGCGTGCACGCCGTGGCCGACGACGTCACCGACGACCAGGGCGACCCGGGCGCCGGACAGCGGGATCACGTCGAACCAGTCGCCGCCGACGCCGGCACCGGCGCCGGCGGGCAGGTAGCCGGAGGCCACCTCGATCGCCTCCTGGCGCGGCAGCCGTCGCGGCAGCAGACTGCGCTGGAGGGTCAGCGCGGTGGTGTGCTCGCGCGAGTACCGGCGGGCGTTGTCGATGGCGACGGCCGCCTTGGTGGCCAGCTCCTCCGCAAGGATGAGGTCATCGGCGGTGAAGGCCTCGGGGCGGTCGCGGCGGGCGAACGCGACGACGCCGAGCACGGCGTCGCGTGCCAGCAGGGGCACGGTGATCCGGCCGGTCAGGCCCTGCGCGGCGAGGGACTGCTCGATCACCGGGATCCCCGGCGGCCAGTGGGCCGGGTCGGCGGCGAGGCCCGGACCGAAGGCCCAATCGCCGTCCTGGCTGGGTTCGGCGGCGAGCTGGACCATGGACGAGCCGGTGACCATGCAGCGGGCGGCGACGGAACCGGCGGCGTAGCCGACCGGGGTCACCGGTTCCGGAGGCCGGTCCGCCTCCTCCTTGGCGCTGTGCCGGGCGGCGCGGCTGAGCGTGATGGTTCCCCCGGTGGTGAGCGCGGCGGAGGAGGGCGGTTCCTCCCCGGACAGCACCTCGTCGAAGAGGTCGACGGTGACGAGGTCGGCGAACCCCGGCACCGGGGTGCTCGCCAGTTCCCGGGCGGTACTGATCACGTCGAGGGTCCGACCGATGCCGGTGGTGGCTTCGTTGAGCAGGAGCAGGCGCTGGCGGGCCCAGTATTCGGCGCTCATGTCGAAGCCCCAGTTCGCGACCGCGCGCACCGTCCCGTCGGCGTCCCGGACCGGCCACATGCTGGTGGCCCACGCGTTGGCGTAGGCACTGCCGAGCGGCCGGAAGACGGTGATGAGCCGCGCGGGCTCACCGGTCCTGGCCACCTCCGAGAGCCGATCGGTGTACGTGGCGTCGTCCAGTTCGGGGAACAGCTCGCGGTACTTCTCACCGAGCACCTGCTCCTCCGAGTGCGCCATCACCCGGCACGAGGCGGCATTGACCCACAGGAACCGCAGCTCGGGGTCGTACACCCCCAGCGCGAAGGGGCACTGCTCGAAGGCCCGGTCGGCGATCACCGGGCGGCGCCCCCAGCGCTGGAGGGTCACCACCCGGCTCAGCGCCCGGCCGTCGGCTCCGTGGACGGGCTGTTCCGTCATCACCGCCGCCACGGTGGAGCCATCTCGGTGACGCAGGGTGATCAGGCCGGTGGGCTCGGCGCCGGCGGCGCCGGGGAACCCGGGCGGGGGGTCGACCAGCAGGTCGGCGAGCGGTCGGCCGACGGTCTCCTCGGCCGCCCAGCCCAGCAGCCGCAGCCCGCCCTCGCTCCAGCCGGTCACCACGCCGTCCTGGTCGACCACGACAACGGCGGTGGGTGCGTCCTGGACGCCGGTCGTTTCCACGCGCGCCTCCATCCGGGCAGCCGTGCACGCCGGAACGCGATTCCGGCGCCTGGCTTCAGCCTAGGGTCCGTCTCCGAACTCCCGCCTGCGGGCGGGCGACGGGGCCGGCGGACGGAACCCGGATGCGGCCTCCGCCGCGCGCGCTCCCGGCACCGGGACCGGGGCCGGGCCTCGGCGAGGGCACGGGCGGCCACGGAGAGTCACGGCACCACGACGAGCTTTCCGCGCGTGTGCCCGCTGCGGCTGGCGTCGAAGGCCTCGCCCGTCCGCTCCAGCGGGAAGGTCCGGGCGACCTCCACGGTGAGCGCGCCGCGGTCCACGAGCGCCGCCAGTTCGGCCAGACCGGCGCCGTCCGGGCGGACCCAGATCCAGTGGCCGCCGTGCTGGGAAACCCCGGGATCGGCGATCGAGACGTGCCGCCCGCCCTCGGCGAGCACCTCCAGCGTCGTCTCCAGTTGGCCGCCGACGAAGTCCGCCACGGCCGACGCGCCGCCCGGTGCCAGCGCACGCACCCGCTCGCTCAGGCCGTCCCCGTAGGTCACCGGTTCGGCGCCCAGCTCGCGCAGGAACGCGTGGTTGCGCTCGGAGGCGGTGCCGATCACCCTGGCGCCGCGGTCGCGGCCGAGCTGCACCGCGAGGCTGCCCACACCGCCGGCGGCGCCGTGCACCAGGAGCACGTCGGCGGGGCCGACCTCCAGCCGGTCCAGGCTGCGCAACGCGGTGAGGCCGGCCAGCGGCAGTCCGGCCGCCTGCGCCCAGTCGAGCCCGGAAGGCTTGCGCGCCACCGCGGGCGCGGCGACCGCGACGTACTCGGCGAAGGTGCCGGCCTGCACCACGTCCTTGCGGGCGTAGGCCATCACCTCGTCCCCCGGGGCGAACTCGGGCGTGTCCGGCCCGGTGCGGGTGACGACGCCGGCCACGTCCCAGCCGGGGACGACGGGGAAGACCGTGTCCATCATGCCGTCCAGAGCACCCGCCATGACCTTCCAGTCCACCGGGTTGACGGAGGCGGCCCGCACCTGGATCAGCACCTGCCCGGGGCCGACCTTCGGGTCGGGCACCTCGCCGTACTTCAGCCGGGAGTTGTCCTGGGCGTACGAGTCGTAGGTGACGGCGCGCATGAACTGACCTCCAGGGGAGCGGCGTCGCGGCCCCGCGTACCACCACTGCCGGGTGGGCGTGCCCTCGGCCACGCTATGCCGGCGCCGGGCGCTCGGCATCCCGGAACGGCGTACGGGGCCGCGGATCGACCGGACGCCGGCCCGGTGGCTCCTTCTTGTCCGGAAACGCACTGTTAGCGTTCACCGGAACTTTGTGGCCAACCCGGCGAGGCGTCATGAAATGGCAGGTCAAGGGAAGTTTGTGCAGCCATCGACAGTGTTGACGCTCACAACGTTCACTCATACGCTCCGGGCACCGGATCCTCGTGGCCGTACTCCGATCGGAGCACTGATGTCCAAGCCCCGTCCCCGTCGCCCCTTCCTCCGCTCCGCTCTCGTGGGCGCGCTCGGCGCGGCCACCGCGCTGGGCGGCCTGATCGGCGCGCCGGTCGCGCAGGCCGCTGCCGGTGCGCCCGCCGTGCAGGCCGCCACCGGCGGGTCGTTCTCCGCGCTGACGTACAACGTGGCGGGCCTTCCGCAGGTGCTGTCCAGCGCCTCCACCGACCGGCAGAGCAGCACCACCGCCATCGGCGGCCGGCTCGCGCCGTACGACATCGTGAACGTCCAGGAGGACTTCAACTACCACGCCGCTCTGTACGCCGCCGACTCCCACCCGTACCGGACGGCCACCAGCGGCGGGGCGGGCATCGGCAGCGGCCTCAACACCCTGTCCGGTCTCGGCTACGACACGGACGACTTCCAGCGGGTCAAGTGGAACGACTGCCAGCTGGACTCCGGGGACTGCCTCACGCCCAAGGGCTTCACCTTCATGCGGACCCGGCTGGCCGAAGGCGTGTACGTGGACTTCTACAACCTCCACGCGAACGCGGGCACCGAGCCCGGCGACGAGGCCGCCCGCGCCGCCAACCTGGCCCAGCTCACCGGCTTCATCAGGACCCATTCGGCCGGGAACGCCGTCGTCGTGATGGGCGACACCAACACCCGCTACACCCGCGCCGACGACACCATCGCCGCCTTCGCCGCCGACAACCGGCTGACCGACGCCTGGGTGCAACTGGAGCGCGCAGGAGTGGCGCCGACCCGCGGCGCCGACCCGCTGCTGTGCGACCAGAACGCGCCCACCGACACCTGCGAGATCGTCGACAAGGTCCTGTACCGCAGCAGCGCCCTGGTCTCGCTCACCGCGACCTCGTACGCGAACAAGCACGCCGACTTCCTGGACGGCTCCGGCAGGATGCTCTCCGACCACGACCCGGTCGCCGTGGGGTTCACCTGGAGCCGGAACCCCGCCTACCTGGCGAGCGACCAGTTCGGCGGCCCGCACGGGGACTTCTACGACGACATCGACCGCGTCCCGGCCGGTTCGCGGACCACCGCGGTCACCCTGCGGGCCGGCACCCGGGTCGACCAGGTCGGACTGACCCTCGCGGACGGCACCGCCCTCACCCACGGTGGCTCCGGCGGCACCGCCTCCTCGCTCACCCTGGGCAGTGGCGAGTACGTGAGCTCGGCGACCCTCTGCCAGGGCTCGTACAACGGGCACACCCGCATCTTCTACGCCTCGTTCGGGACCAACCTGGGCCGCACCCTGTCCGGCGGCACCACCACCGCCGACTGCGTGACCCGAACCGCGCCGGACGGTTGGCAGTTCGCGGGGTTCCACGGACGCGCCGGCGACGAGGTCGACAAGCTGGGCTTCCTGTTCACCCGCCGCTGAGCCCTCCCGCACCTCCCCGGCCCGCACCTCCCCGGCCCGGGCCGCCCGGGCCGGGGTCCCGTCCCCCCGGCACACCACTCCGCCCGCCAGGCGCACCGCTGCGGGAGGACCAGCGAGGAACGACCAGCCCGACCAAAGGCGGCCGACGCGCCTGCGGAGTTCCGCAGG